>JAQXTL010000001.1 GCA_029219465.1 Methanobacteriaceae archaeon
GAATTCACAACAACAGGAATAAAAAACACAAACACTGAATTCAAACTATATACAATCGGACACAACCTAAAAAGAATATACAACGAAATAAACACAAAAAACAATTAAAATAAGAAAAAATTAAAAAAAATTAAAAAAAAACAAAAATTCAACTAAAAATTTTGCGTCACATCCTCATTTTAATAAAAAATCGTTTTAATTACTTAAACATTTATACTAATAAAAACATATTTCTTTTTAAGGTGAATTTACTATGAGAATTGGAATTTGTGATACTACTTTTGCTCGTTTTGATATGGCTAGTGCAGCTATTGATGAGCTTAAAAAGAATGCTTATGATTTAAAAATAATTCGTCAAACAGTTCCTGGAGTAAAAGACTTACCTGTAACTGCTAAAATTCTCATTGAAGAAGAAAATTGTGATATTGTAATGGCACTTGGAATGCCAGGACCAATGCAAAAAGATAAAATGTGTGCTCATGAAGCATCAACAGGTCTTATTACTGCACAACTCATGACAAATAAACATATTTTAGAAGTATTTGTACATGAAGATGAAGAAGAAGATCCTGTTGAACTTGCTAAACTTGCAGAAAACAGAGCTCGTGAACACGCACAAAACTTAATTAAAATGATGTATCACAGAAAAGCAATGAGAAAAGAAGCTGGAATGGGTATGCGTGAAGGAAAAGAAGATGCAGGACCATTATAAATAGGTGTAAAATGGGATTTGAAGTTAATGAGGAAGATAAAAAATCAACATTTGTTATTCTTCCAGCATATAATGAAGCTACAAGAATCACACCAGTGATTGAAAGCATCGCCAAAAAAGGCTATAAAATGGTTATTGTTAATGATGGTTCTTCAGATAACACTTTGGAAGTTATCAAAGAATCTAAAAGGAAATATCCTGATAATATCTTTATTTATTCACATATTATCAATCGTGGTGTTGGAGTAGCTATGCAAACTGGATTTGATGCAGTATTAAAATATAATCCAAAATTCATTGTTAATATGGATTCTGATGGTCAGCATGACGTTAATGATTTGGAAAACGTTTTAGAACCATTAGTTACTGGCAGAGCTCAGGCTGTAATTGGGGTTAGACCTTTAGAAGACATGCCATTAACTAGAAATTTTGCTAATGCTGTAATGAATCTTCTTACAAGAATATTTTACAAAGTCAACGTAAGTGATTCTCAAACCGGTTTTAGAGCTATTACCATTGATGCTTTAAGAAAAATAAATATTAATGCTAGAGGATACCTTATTTCTTCAGAATTCATTCGTGAAGTCAATGATAATAAAATCCCATTTGAAGAAGTTAAAATAAAAACAATTTACACTCCTGAAACTCAGGCTAAAGGAACAAACGTATTTGTTGCTTTAAAAATATTAATTCAAATGATTAAACATCAATTTTAGGTGATTAAATGTTAGTTTATTCAATTTTATTCCCATTAATATCTGTTATTGCAATTATCTGGTTTTTACTTAGATATTTAAAGGGGAAAACTTCATTATTTTTAGTTTCATTATGGTCTTTATTATGGATTGTTATTAGTTTATTTGCAATTTTCCCACATTTCAGTACTTCATTTGCAAAACTATTTGGTATAACACGTGGTTTAGACTTTATCATCATTGTTGTTTTTGCAGTATTAGTATATACTATATTCAAATTGTATTCTAAAATTGATGATTTGGAAGATAATTTAAATAAAGTTGTTAAGGAAATAGCTCTAAACAACGAAATATCTCTTAAAGACAAAGAGGAAGAATAATGTTATACTTTAGAGGATGTACTGCACGAGAAAAGCTAACCAGCATTCAGGATGCAACCGAAAAATTATTAAAATTAGCTGGTGTTGATTATCACGTTTTGGATGAGGAGAAATGCTGTGGATCTGTACTTCTTAGAACTGGTTTTTTAAAAGAAGCTAAAGAGCAGATTGAAAAAAATACTGAAATTCTAAAAGGAGAAACTATCATCACTTCCTGTGCAGGCTGTTATAAAACATTAACCGAAGACTATGAAGGACTTGACGTAATTCATATTTCCCAACTTTTAAGTCAATTAATCAGTGAAAATAAATTAAAATTATCAAAAAAGGACTTAAAAGTTACTTATCATGATTCCTGTCACTTGGGACGTCACAAAAATGTCTTTGATGAGCCAAGAAGTGTAATCAGTGCTGTTGGAGATATTGTTGAGATGCAAAACATTCGTGAAAATAGTTTGTGTTGCGGTGCAGGGGGAGGAGTAAAATCTGCATATCCTGAAATTGCAAACCAGATGGCTAACTCAAGAATCACACAGGCAAAAGAAATAGGCTGTGAGCTATTAATCACATCTTGTCCTTTTTGTAAACTTAACTTGGAAAATGAAGAAATTGATGTTGTAGATTTAACTGAATTTTTAGTAGAATATGGTGATGTGGATGAAACCCAGTGAACTTGAAACAATGAGAAATTCATTTAATACTGTTAAAAACAGATCTGATGCTCTTAAACAATCACCTTCCACTAAAAGGTTAATATCAAGATGTCATGAAATCAAAAAATATTCCATTGAACATAATGAAGAGTTAAAAAACGAGCTTTTAGAATCATTTAAAAGAAATGGGATTGATTTTGAGTTTGCAAAAACCTCAAAAGATGCAATAGCTATTATTGAAGATTTGCTTAGTGAATATAACTGCAGCACAATAGCAAAAGCAAAATCCAATACATTAGGTGAAATTAACTTTAAAGAACATTTTTCTAATATTGATGTTGTAGAAACAGACCTTGGAGATAGAATTCTACAACTTAAAAAAACAGATAATAAACCTGTTCACCCGACAGGACCTGCTTCACATTTAAATGTTGATAATATTACTGAAATTGTAAACAACTCTCTTGATACTAATGTAAATCCTGTTCCAAGAGAAATCATGGAAACTGTAAGAGAAGATGTTTTAAATCGTCTAAAAAATGCTAACGTAGGTATAAGTGGAGCTAATGCTATAGCATCTGAAGAAGGATCTCTTGTAATGGTGCATAATGAAGGTAATATTTCACTAGTTTCACTAAAAGACTTGCATATAATCGTAGCAGGAATTGATAAAATTGTACCGACATTGGAAGATGCAATATCTGTTGTAAAACTTGAAACAATTTTTGCTACTGGAAACTATGTAACATCTTATATGAATGTAATTTCCGGACCTTCAAAAACAGCAGACATTGAGAAAAAACTCTTAAAAAACATGTATGGTGCTGAAAAAGTAGTAGTTATTCTTCTTGACAATGGAAGAAGTGAAGCACCAGAAGAATGCTTGTACTGTATTGGATGTGGAAACTGTGTTGTTCACTGTCCAGTATATAATGCTGTTGGAAACGAATTTGGTTTTAATAATTATTTAGGTGGTCGTGGAGTTGCAATGTCCAAATTCATTGAAGATGATGAGACTTGCTTTAATTCAGGATTATATATGTGTACTTTATGTGGATTATGTACTCTAAACTGTCCTGTTTCAATACCAACCAATGAAATTATTGAAAATATGAGAAGATTATCTGCTGATGTTGGTTTTTATCCTAAAGCTCATGGAATAATCAAAAATAATGTTTCCAATAAAAATTCACCATATTAATTTTTAAAACACTCTTTTTTTCACTATTTTTTCTTAAAAAACAATAATATTATATGTAATAAGAAACTAAAATTAATATATTATAATATAATATTGGAGGAAATATATGCTTCTATTAATTAGTCCTATAAATCGTGAAGAAGCTCTTGAATCTATTAAAGGTGGAGCAGACATTGTTGATGTAAAAAATCCTAAAGAAGGTTCTTTAGGTGCTAACTTTCCTTGGGTAATTAAGGAAATTAGAGAATTAACTCCTGAAGATAAACTTGTAAGTGCAACTTTAGGTGATGTACCTTACAAACCAGGTACTGTTTCTCTTGCAGCAATGGGTGCTCATGTTTCTGGAGCAGATTATATTAAAGTTGGATTGTACGGAACAAAAACCCATGACGAAGCTGTTGAAGTCATGGAAAACGTTGTAAAAACTGTAAAAGAAATCAGTGAAGAAACTATTATTGTAGCAGCAGGATATGCTGATGCTCACCGTGTAGGTGCAGTAGGACCAATGGAAATCCCTAAAATCGCAAGAGATGCAGGATGCGACCTTGCAATGTTAGATACTGCTGTTAAAGATGGTCATACTTTATTTGATTACTTAGATTTAGATCAATTAAAAGAATTTGTTGAAGAAGCTCACGACTATGGTTTATTAACTGCACTTGCAGGTTCTGTTAAAAAAGACCAATTAAAACCATTACACGATATTGGCTGTGATGTTGTTGGTATTAGAGGAGCTGCATGTGTTGGCGGTGACAGAAACACCGGTAAAATACATCATACTGCAGTAGCTGAACTCAAAGAATTATGTAATTCATTTTAAATAGGTGTTACTCATGTCATTTTCTAAAAAAGTTCAAGAAGCAAGAATGTCTTATACATTTGATGATTTTCTTTTAACTCCTAATGCAAGTTATGTTGAACCAAAAAACATTGATACAACAATTGAATTAGGAAAAGGAATTAAATTAAACATTCCAGTTTTAAGTGCTGCAATGGATACTGTAACTGAAGCAGATCTTGCAATTGCAATGGCACAAGAAGGTGGAGTGGGTGTAATTCACAGAAACATCACTCAAGAAAGACAAGTTGAAGAAGTTAGAAAAGTTAAAAACGCTGAAGATTTAACTATTCGTGATGTTGTAACCATTAATCCGGACTCTACTGTTGCTGAAGTACAAATTAAAATGCAAGATGAGTTAATTAGTGGTCTTCCTGTTGTTGATGGTGATGAAATCATTGGTATTATCTCCAAAAGAGATATCAGACCAATCTTAAAATCAGAACCAAATAAATCTGTTAAAGATATTATGACTTCTGATGTTGTAACCGTCGATGAAGGAGTTTCAGCTGAGGAAGCATTAAACATTGCTTATGAAAACAAAGTTGAAAGACTTCCTGTTGTTCGTGATGGTAAATTAGTTGGAATTCTCACTATTAAAGATATTTTAAATCAAGCTCAATACCCAAATGCTGCTCGTGACAAAGACGGTAACTTCTTAGTTGCTGCTGCTTGTGGACCATTTGATTTAGACAGAGCAATGGCACTTGACCAAGCTGGAGCAGACATTATTTCTATTGACTGTGCTCACGCACACAACATGAATGTTGTTAAATTCACTGAAACTATTAAAGATAATATTGACGCAGAATTATGTGTAGGTAACATTGCTACTGCTGAAGCTGCAGAAGATTTAATCTCAATGGGAGTTGACGCATTAAAAGTTGGTATTGGTCCAGGTTCAATGTGTACTACTCGTATTGTTGCTGGTGTAGGTGTACCACAATTAACAGCTATTTCTGATGTTGCAGATGCTGCTGAAGGTACTGGTGTTCCAGTTATTGCTGACGGTGGTATTAGATACTCTGGTGATGTAGCTAAAGCTATTGGTGCTGGTGCAGATGCAGTAATGCTTGGTAACTTACTTGCTGCTTCCCTTGAAGCTCCTGGTGATATCGTTGTTATGAACGGTAAACAATATAAAAAATACCGTGGAATGGGTTCAATGGGTGCAATGACCAGTGAATACGACGGTGGAGCAGACAGATACTTCCAAGGTCAAAAAAGTAAAATGAACCACACTAAATACGTTCCTGAAGGAATTGAAGGTGCTGTACCTTACAAAGGAACTGTTGCGGAAATTTTATTCCAATTAGTTGGTGGATTAAAATCATCTATGGGTTACTGTGGTGCTAAAGATATTGCTGCTATGCAAGAAAAAGCTAACTTTGTTAGAATTACAAGCAGTGGTATTAAAGAATCCCACCCTCATGATTTGTTAATCACTAATGAAAGTCCTAATTATCCGACTCTTGACTAGTTGGATTTAATTTAATATTTTTTGATGAGATAAGCATACGACATAAAAGATTTATAGGAAATAGTTTTTTCTCATCAAAATTTTTATATTTCCTTGGGAAAATGTTGTTTTTTCTTAAAATGACTAATTTTAAGCAAACCTTTAAATATTAGTTAGTATAATATTATCATATTAGATAATTTTAGGATTATTTTATATAATCGATGTAAATTGAAATTATTTACATTTTATTAAATTTTATTATTAACGGAGAGAATTTAAATGGCAAGAACTAAAAAAGTTGGTATTACAGGAAGGTTCGGTGCAAGATACGGAAGAAAAGCTAAAAGATCTGTAAAGATTATTGAAGAAAACATGAAAAAAGATCATGTTTGTCCTAAATGTGCTAGACCTTACGTTAAAAGACAAGCTGCTGGAATTTGGAAATGCAGAAAATGTGGTGCAGTATTCACTGGAGGAGCTTACATTCCACAAACTCCTATGGCAAAATCTGCAGCACGTAGTATTAGGGATATTAAAGTGGAGGAATAGGCCTTGTATAGGTGTCCGAGCTGTGGAGCAGAAGTAGATCACAAAAGTTACGAAGAAAATAAATGTCCTAAATGCAGATATAGGATTTTATTTAAAAATGTACCTGAGACTACTAGAATAATTAAAGCAAGATAATTCATCTGCTTTCACTAAATTTTTTTACTATTTTTGATTTAAATGTTAATTTCAACATCTAGAAAACCTTCTCAAAAGACTAGGAAATTCTGTAAAGATTTAGCTCATGCAACAGGTTCAACTTCTGTTAACAGAGGTAAAATGAACATGCGTGAATTATTACTTAAAGCATTAGATGTTGATGAGTATAATTTAGCTATTGTTAATGAAATTAAGGGAAATCCTAGTAGAATTTCATTTTTCGATAATCGTGGTGACTTATTATTAACATTAATTATTGGAGCATCTGAGCATAAGGAAAAGATGAATATTGCTCCTTCTGAATTAAAAATAGTTTCCCAAGTAGAAGAACTTAATGTTTTAAGTGATATCTTGGATATGGAATTGGTAGATAGTGCTGAGAAGAATTATTTATTGATTTCTAAAAGTGAAGATTCAATAGCTAAAATTAATTTCATTAATAAATTTGGTGATGTTAATAACTTTAAAATTAATGTTAAAAAGATTTTAGAGGTATCAAATGATTAATGGAAGTCCTCTTGAAGGAGTTAAAAGTAATATTGTTATTGAACTAGATGATGATGCACAAGCAAAGATTATTTACGATGCTATCTTGTTAGAATTTAGTACAGCTCCGGATTTTAGATCATCTATGGTAATTGATTTAGATGGGTCTAATATCATAATTAATATTGATGCTGAAGATTCCACTTCATTTAGAGCTTCAATTAATTCTGCAATTAAATGGATTAATTTGGCTTTGGAAATAAATAATTTAACTAATTAATTTTTATTTAATAATTTAAGGTGATAATATGGAGATTCCTGAAAACATTCAACAACAATTAAATCAATTTCAACAATTACAACAACAAGCTCAAGCTATAAGCATGCAAGTTCAAAATGTTGAAATTCAAATTCAAGAAACTGAAAAAGCATTAGAAGAACTTAAAAAAACTGATGATTCAACTGAAGTATTCAAACAAGCTGGTACTTTACTTATTAAAGTTGAATACGCTGATGCATTAGCTGATATGGAAGACAAATTAGAAACTCTCGGTTTAAGAAAACAAACCATGGCTCGTCAAGAAGAAAGAGTTATGAAAAAACTTGAAGAAATGCAAACTTCTATTCAATCAGTTATGCAAGGTATGGGCCAATAGGCTTAATACTTTATTTTCTTTTTTTATAGATTTTTATGTCAAAATTAAAAATTTTATCTCAAGACGATTTATCCACTATTTCTGATGCATTTGGTGAAATTCTTGAAAAAGAAGTTTCAAAAGCAATCTCTATGAAGGAATTAGAAGATTTAGACTTGGATATTACTCTTAACTATGAAAACAAACAGTTAGATGTTGATGTTGATGTTGGAGTTTTATTTGATGAGCTCTCACAGATTACTCAAGATCAGATTATGCAGGCTATTGATGAATCTTACATGAAGTTTGATTCATATATTGATGATAATTTTAGAGTTTAATTATTTTTTTTTAAAATTTTATGTATTACTTTTTTTAATTATTTTATTAACGATTGTATTACTTTTTCATAAAAAAGTATTTATATATAAAATAATATATTATTGATTATAGTTTGAAGTATTATGTCACATTATTGGTGGGACTAAAAAAACAATCTCTATCTTTCAAAATTCCCTCTTTGATGCTTCAAACTTATACCTTGTTTTCTCAATTTAACTTTATCAAGCACAGTTTATTAAAAATTGACTTATTTTTTGGCTTTAATTTTTGGTGTTCTATTTGTTTTATATTTTATTGAATGATTGTTTATTAAATTTTGAATAAATATGTTTTTTATTTAATTATTTTTATTTTTTTTAAATTTTATATATTCAAGTATACTTTAATTTTTCTAAAATATAGTAAGGTTTATATATAATGTTGAATAACTTATTAAATAGAGACACAAATGTCTTAAATTGATCATTATTTTTATGGGAGTGGTCAATGAATGGACCGCCCTTTTCCTTCATATTTTAATACTTGTTTTGACTAATTCTTTATTATGATTAAAAAAATTCCAGTTATAGATTTAAAACAACATCAGGCAGTTAGTGGTAAATCCGGAATGAGGGATACTTACCAGCCATTAAACTCAGTTTTTGCTTCATCTTCAAATCCTCTTGATATTGCTCAGGGATTAAAGTTAAATGGTGCAGATGAGATGTATATTGCTGATTTAGACTTAATAGAATCAGTAGGACACAACATTAATGATATTAAACTTGTAAATACAGTTTTACCAGTAATATTTGATGGTGGAGTTAAAAATTGTGAAGAATTTGAATTTTATCTTGATTATGCTTATAAAATCATTATTCCAACAGAAACACTTGAAAGTATTGATGAGATGAGAAAAATCTTTGAAAAATATCCAAAACAAAGAATTGTAGTTAGTGTTGATGTAAAAGATGATGAATTACTTGCAAAAAATTTAGATTTAAATTTAGTTGAATTTAAAGAAATCTTAAAAGAGCTTGATCCTGATGATATTATTCTTTTAGATATATCTGGTGTAGGTACTGAAAAAGGATATAATAAAGAATTACTTGATAAATTTGATGACTTAAAAGAAAAATTAATTATTGCAGGTGGACTTAATAAAGAGTCATTAGCTGAATTAGAATCATTGGGTATAAAAAAAGTATTAATAGGAACTAGCCTACATTCTGGTGAAGTTAAAATATTAGACTAGAACGCTTAAAACTAAATATGGGCCTATGCATGCTAATACAAATAATAGTATGCCTAATCCTAATTTAAAGTTTTTATCTTCTAAAGATCCAGAAATAATCATCACTATTCCAATAACACCACATATTACCGGAAGAATGTGGGAAAATATTGTTGTTCCAAATACTGCCATTTAAATCACTATTATTATTTCATTTTTCAAATTATATAAATATAACTTAATTATTCAAATAACTGTAGTTATAATAAATTTTTTATGGGTGAAATATATAATATAGTAGCAAAATACTATATGGTAGACATTACTTTAAAATTTGTTTAAATTATTATGATTTGAAAAAAATATATTTGTTTGTTTAATTTTCCAAATGTTTTATATACTATGATTGACATAATAGTTATAATAACAATTGTTATATATTTATTTAAGGTATGATTATTATGGTTAACAAAGGAACCGATATTTTAAAAGAAGGATTCGCTAAGATGACTAAAGGCGGAGTTATTATGGATGTTGTAAATGCAGAACAAGCTGCAATCGCAGAAGATGCTGGTGCAGTTGCTGTAATGGCTCTTGAAAAAGTACCTGCAGATATTCGTGCTGCAGGTGGAGTAGCTAGAATGGCTGATCCAACAATTGTTGAAGAAGTTGTTGATGCAGTATCTATTCCAGTTATGGCAAAAGCTAGAATTGGTCATATAGCTGAAGCACAAATTTTAGAAACTCTTGGAGTAGATATGATTGACGAAAGTGAAGTACTTACTCCTGCTGATGAAGAATACCACTTAAACAAAAAAGAATTCACCATTCCTTTCGTATGCGGTGCACGTGACTTAGGCGAAGCATTAAGAAGAATTGATGAAGGTGCAGCAATGATTCGTACCAAAGGAGAACCTGGTACTGGAAACATTGTTGAAGCTGTACGTCACATGAGAAAAGTTATGGGTGAAATCAGAACCATTCAAACTTTAGAAGAAGAAGAGCTCTGGAAATATGCAAGAAGCATCGAAGCACCAATTGACCTTGTTAAAAAAACCGCAGAACTTGGAAAATTACCTGTAGTAAACTTCGCTGCTGGTGGTATTGCAACTCCTGCTGATGCATCCTTAATGATGCAATTAGGTTCTGATGGAATATTTGTTGGATCTGGAATTTTCAAATCAAACAACCCAGAAGCATTTGCACGTGCTATTGTAGAAGCAACTGCAAACTATGATAAACCTGAAGTATTGGCTGAAGTATCAAAAGGTTTAGGCCAAGCTATGAAAGGTATTGAAATGTCAACTTTAAACGCACAAGATAGAATGCAAGACAGGGGAATCTAAATCCCTTAATCTTTTTTTATTATGACACTTGTTGTTATTGGTCCGGTAACAAATGATTTAGTTGTTATTGGTAATGAAAGTTCAAATAAAGTTGGTGGAGCAACATATTTCCAATCTTTCGTATTTGAAAAATTCTATAATGATTATTTGGCTATTGTTAACTGTTCCAATCCTGATTTAATCAGTGATTTTCCAGAAAAACAAAAAGTTAAGCTAATTTTAAAAGACGATACTCATTTTTTCATAAACGAATATCCTGACGAACAAAACAGGGATTATAGAGTGCAGTTAAGTAATTTTGCTCAAATCCCAATTCTTAAAAGTGACTTGGAAAAAATATTTCCTGAAAAAATTGATGCATTTGTTTTAAATCCTCTAAACAGATATGATTTTCCACCTGAAACAATTGACTATTTAAAAAGTTTTGATGTTCCGATTTTCATGTCAATTCAAGGATTTTTAAGAATCCCTGGTGATGAATTAAATGAAAATTATGGCATAAAATTAGCAAACTTTGATGAATTAAGTGATATTTTAGAAGGCATTACTTCAATATTTTTAGATGAACGTGAAGCAAACATCATAGGCGAATGCAGTGATGTAGATGAAGTAATCATAACTAATGGAAGTCATGGATCTAGAATACTTTCAAAAGATTGTGAAACCAAAATTGATGCAGTTAAATGTGAAGATATTAAAGATTCAACTGGATGTGGAGACACTTATATGGCTGCATATATTGCTAAAAGGTTAAACAATAGCTCCATTAAGGATTGTGGTGATTTTGCATCAAAAATAGCAAGTGAAAAATTAAAAAGATTTGGACATTACTAAGGTGATGTTATGGTAAAAATTGGAATATTGAATTTACAGGGTGCTGTAAGTGAACATTATGATATAACCAAAAAAGCAGTAAAAAACATGGGCGTTGATGTTGACGTTGAATATGTACGTTATGCTGATGATGTTGCTGAGTGTGATGGTTTAATCATTTCCGGTGGAGAAAGTACAGTAATTGGTAAATTAATCCACAAAAGAGGAATTGATAAAGTTATTAAAGACAATAATATTTCAGTATTTGGAACCTGTGCAGGAATGGTTTTACTTGGTAAAAAAACAGATTTCGACCAGCCATTGCTCGGATTAATGGATATTACTGTTAAAAGAAACACATACGGCAGTCAGAAAGACTCATTTGAAAGTCCTATTGAAATCTTTGGAAAAGAGTATATGGGAGTTTTTATCAGAGCTCCAGTACTTGAAAGTTATGATGAATCCAAAGATGATATTGAAGTTTTATCAACATTTGATGATGAAGTCATTGCTATTCAACAAGGACAACATATTGCAATATCATTTCATCCTGAATTAACTGAGGATACTTTAATTCACGAATACTTCATCCGTGAAGTTTTGAATAAACAATAATTTTATTCAAAATTTTCTTTTTTTGATTATCTTAGAAACTTTTATTAAGCAATATTATCTATAATTAATATTGTATTTCTTAATTTTTTAAACACTACAAAGGGTCATCATGTTAAACAAATCATCTAATATAATCGAAAAGGAATTCAAAAACTTACGTAAGGAGCTATTAGATTTAACTCTAAGAAATCCACTTCTTAACTTTAAAACACGTGCAAAAACCATTACTATAGTAAATCAGAGTCCTATAAACATTTTTCAGACATTAGTTTTACAAGATAATAAGATGTATTTTGTTGCTAATAAGAAAGATAAAAAAGAGGATAAATCTTCTGTATGGGATCATATTCCATTTGATTTTTCAAAATTTGCAGAAGGCGACAAAAAACTAGCTACTGATTTGACTCCAAAAGAACTCCAAAAAAGATTATATTATATCAACAACCAGGCTAAAACAATGCTTCAGGAACAAGGTTACAATATCTTGTACTTGGCTGTTGGTTTTTTAGAATGGACGGATAAATCAAAACCTAAACAAAGAAATAATGCTCCTTTAGTGTTAATTCCAGTTGCAATGGAGAGAAAAAAAGTAGGAGAATCATTTAACCTTGAATGGACTGGAGAAGACATTCAAACCAACATTTCACTTAAAGCTAAATTACTTGAAGCAGGTATTGAATTTCCGGATTTTGAATTTAAAAGATATGGTGAGGTTATTGACCATTATCTTGCAAGTGTTCGCCGTGCAGTTAGCAGAATGGACGGATGGAAAGTCAATAACAACGTTGCATTAGGATTTTTTAGTTTTACCAAGTTTGTAATGTATAATGATTTAAATCCTGAAGCATGGGAAGATAATGTTGATTTAACTAAAAATGAACTTATCCAATCTATTTTCAACCCTGCTAAAAATGATCATGAAGCATTTAGAGAAGAAGACATAGACTCAAGGTTAGAATATCAAAATATGTATCAGGTTTTAGATGCAGATTCATCTCAAATTGCAGCTATTCAGGATGTAAAAGCAGGACGTAATCTTGTTGTAGAAGGACCTCCTGGAACTGGTAAATCACAAACAATTGTAAATTTAATTGCTGAGTTATTAGCTGAAGGAAAATCAGTTTTATTTGTATCAGAAAAGATGGCTGCACTTGATGTGGTAAAAGATAGGCTTGCAGGTGTAGGTCTTGGTAAATTTGTTTTAGAATTGCATTCTCACAAAACCAGAAGAAGAAAATTCCTTAAAGATTTACAAAAGGCAACTAATGTAAGATCTCAAGATCAACTAAACATTGACCAGACAATTCGTAAATTAGAAACCTTACGTCGTCAATTAGATGATTATTCTCAAATTATTCATCATCCTTACTTTGCAGTTAATTTATCTGCATTTGAATTATACGGTATGAAAGAATCAGCTGATGACCATTTTGCATCAAAAGATATGCTAATGCCGTTAGTTAGATTTGATGATCCTGAATCAATTACTCTAAAAGATTTAGATGACATGAAATTATCTTTGGAGAGCTTAGCAGAGTTATATCAAACAATCTCTAAAGAAAATCCATGGAGTAAATGCTCACCAAAAAGTTTACTTCCGGCTGATTTAAGGGAAATTGAAATATTAATTGGCGATTCTTTATATGCACTTGATAATTTCCTTGTTGAACGTGGAAGAGTTTATGATATCTACGGAATTAAAAAACCAGATACACTAAATGAATTCCAAAACTCACTTTCAGCTTTCGAGATAATCAAATCTCAAAATGCAGAATTAATTGATGGAAGCATACTAAAATCCGGAGCATGGAATAATAACAATGACGATGCATTTAAATTGATTAATGAGCTTCAAAAGTATCAAAAATATGCTCCAGTTTTAAATAAATTCAACCAAAGTATTTTCCAGGTTGACATTGACAGATTAATATACGAGTTAAGAAACATTTCAAATAAGAAATTCAGATTCTTCAACAACAAACAGCACATTGAACTTGTTGAGAGATATTACTCTGTTCCAGTATCTGGAAGTGTTGATGATATTATAAATGATTTACAGGAAGCAAAAGCAATAATTAAAATTAGAAAAAACATTGAAGCTAATGATGCATTAGGCCAGAAATATTTCGGAGGATACTGGCATTTAAATGCAAATATTGATGATTTAAAAGCTATTGCTAAATGGATGCATGAGTTTACTGCTCTTGTACGTGAAGGAACATTTTCCGATAATACTATTGAATTGATGAGCAAGGATTTATTTGATATTAAACCTGAAAGAGACCTTGCAGAATATATTGATGCTGGTGAAGAATTTGTTAAAGTACTCTCCAGACTTAAAGATAAATTAAACCCAAGAAGTAAATTAATCTTTAAAAGAGAAACTGGGGATGTTCCATTTGAAGCATGGAAAAACCAATTGTACAACTGGAGAGGACAACTCTCAAGCTTACATTTATGGTCCCAGTATTTAAACACTAAAAATTCACTCAAATCATCTAATGCAAGAATGTTTGTAGACTCAATTGAGAAAAGAAACATTAAAAAAGAAGATATTTCTGCATTAGTTGAAGGTAACTTTGCAGATTCACTTTTAAACATATTATTCGTTGAAAACCATGAACTTGCAACATTTGTAGGTGAGCTTCATGAAAACAGAATTCGCGAATTCAAAGATTTGGACAAGCAGATTTTAGTATTGAACCGTAAAAGAATCTATCAAAAACTAAACAGCAATATTCCAAAAATCTTTGGTGGAACTGAAAACCCACAGGCTAAAATATTGGCAGGAGAATTTACAAGAAAAAGCGGACACATGCCGGTTAGAAAACTTTTAGAAAAAACTGGTGGATTAATTAAACAGATTAAACCTTGTTTTATGATGTCTCCGTTATCTATTGCACAATATTTGGATCCAACAAATGAAGAATTGCAATTTGATGTTGTAATTTTTGATGAAGCAAGTCAGGTAAAACCTGAAGATGCATTAGGAGCATTTATGAGAGGAAAAACAGCAGTTGTTATGGGAGATACTCAACAATTACCTCCAACTTCCTTTTTTGACCAGATGTCCGATGCTGAAAGCGATGAAGAAGAAGCAACTTCAATAGATATGGAAAGTATTTTACATTTATGTAAATTATCATTCCCTGTTAAAATGCTTAAATGGCACTATCGTAGTCGTCACGAATCCTTAATTTCAGTTTCAAATAAGGAATTTTATGATAATGACTTATTGGTTTATCCTTCACCTTCACATAATGACCCAGAACTTGGTTTAAAATTCCACTACAATCCAAATACTGCATATCATAGAGGATCATCTTCTGCAAACCCTCTAGAAGCACAGGATGTTGTAGATGAAATTTTCCACCATTTCGAAAAATATGGGGATACAAAAAGCTTAGGTGTAGGTACATTTTCCGTTGCACAAAAAAATGCAATTTTAGAAGCATTGGAAGTAAGACGTAAAGAAAGACCCGAATTCGAACCATTATTCTCAGATAATAAAGAAGAAAGATTCTTTGTTAAAAACCTTGAAACAATACAAGGGGATGAAAGAGATGTTATCTTAATCAGTGTAGGTTATGGTTATGATGAAACCAAAAAAATGTCTCTTAACTTCGGTCCTCTAAACCAGAATGGTGGTGAAAGAAGACTTAATGTATTAATTACTCGTGCAAGAGAAAAATGTGTTGTTTTCTCAAACTTCAAAGCATATGATATGAAATTAACAGCAAACCCACCTTATGGTGTAAAATCACTTAAGGAATTCTTGGAATATGCTGAAAAATTAACATTAGGAACAGATACTAAAGATGAATATGCAAAACAACCGTTTGAAGATGCAATAGCTAGTTTCCTTGAAGAAAATGGTTATACTGTAGATAAACAAATAGGATGTGCAGGATTTAGAGTAGATCTTGCTATTGTTGATGATGAAAATCCTGGAAAATACATTTTAGGTATTACAACTGACGGTAAAATGTATTCTTCAAGTAAAGTAGCACGTGACAGGGACAGATTACGTGAACAAGTTTTAACAGGTCTTGGATGGAAACTTTACCACTTATGGTCTACAGACTGGTACAGAAATAGAGATTTAGGACGTAAAAAGCTATTGGACTTTGTTCAAAAATCTATTCGCCAAACCCGTGAAGAAGAAAAACGTCGCTCTGAAGAAGAAAAAAGATTAGCTGAAAAAAGAAGATTGGAAGCTGAAAAGAAAGCTGAAGAGTTGCGTATAGCACGTGAAAAAGAAGAAGCTGAAAGAAAAGCATTGGAAGAACAAGAAAATGCTGAAGAATTTGATATTTCAGATATTGGACCTAGTGACTTTGTTGAAGTTGAAATTGAAGATGATTTCTTAGAAAAACCAACTGATGTAAGCTCAATCGACCCTAAAGAGCTATTTGGTGAAGATCCTTCAGAATTTGTTGTAAATAAAGAAGAATCTAAAACTAAATTTGATGAACAAGAAGATAAATCTCAATTTAAAGAAGCTTCTAATGTGGATGGTAAATCTGACTTTGATAATAGTTCCAGTAGTGAATCTCAATTTAAAGAAGTTTCTAATGTGGATGAGAAATCTGTCTTTGATGATGTTTCTGGTAGTGAGTCTCAGTTTAAGGAAGTTGAGGATTCTGACTTTGATGATATTCCAACTGATGATGCTAATGGATCTGAATTTAAAGAAGTTCATGATGTAGAAGATTCTACCATTGATGATGTTTCTAATGTGGATGAGAAATCTGTCTTTGATGATGTTTCTGGTAGTGAGTCTCAGTTTAAGGAAGTTGAGGATTCTGACTTTGGAGATATTCCAACTGATGATGTTAATGAATCTGAATTTAAAGAAGTTTCTGATGAAGATGATTCTACCATTGAAGATGTTTCTAATATAGATGATGGAGTCCAAACTGATGATTTGGAAGTTGAAACTCAATTTGAAGAAGTTTCTAATGATGAATCTGATGTAGAAGATTCTAATTCAGATGATGATGCACAATTTGATGAAATTAATTTAGATGAAGATATCGAAGATTCTAATCCTTCTGATAATATCTCTAAGAAAATTACAGATAGATTCAAATCAATATTAAAATCAAATGAAGATGATGGTGAAAATAAAGGTTCATTATTCTCTTCTATTAAATTTACAAAAGATTTAGGTAATAATTCTAATTTGCATGATGATGAATCAGATATTGACCTTAAAGAAGAAAATATACATGAAGATTCTAACATTAAATTTAACAGCAAAGTTGATTTTGAATCTAAAGATAATGTAAGTGATTTAGATGATTCTAAGGTTGACTTAGGTTCTGATGATGATTACATTGTTGTTGACCATAGTCATGATGATGAACGTGTATTAGAAAAAGAAGAAGTTGTTAAACCAAGTTCTTTTACTAGTGATAATAAGAATAAGTCATCTAAAGTAGATTTGGGTTCTGATGATGATTACATTATTGTTGATCATAGTCATGATGATGAACGTGTAATGGAAAGTGAAGATGAGTCTAAATCTGAAATATTTGATGATTCTAAAGTAGATTTGGGTTCTGATGATGATTATATTGTTGTTGATCATAGTCATGATGATGAACGTGTATTGGATGATGAAGAGGATTCTAAGGTTGATTTAGATTCTAATGATGAAAAAGATGATGGTGAACTTGAGACAGAAGAAACTCCAAAAACAGAACAAAAACATCATAATTTCCATCATAAAAAAAGTGCAACCTTTGTAAAATCAATTCTTTCAGATGTTGTTAGTGGAGAGCCTCGCCTTGAAAAAGAAGAAGTCGAAACAGTTAGAGGCGAAATTATAGATGAAGAGTTTAAACATATGCCCGCTCCAAGTGATGATAGTGTTGTGGAGGCTGAAATCGTATTTGATGGTGCTTTTGAAAGACCAACTCCTAAGAAAAACCAAAATGACTTTGGAGATACTCTTGAAAGACCAACTCCTAAAGCAAATCCTATTGAAGAAGATGAATTTTTCAATCTAAATGATGAAGAAATTAATAAAAAGGCAAGAGAAATTGTAAATAAAGCTATGGAAGAATTCCTTGAAGATGTTTTCGAAGATGAACCTGCTGATAACGAGGCAAATACTGAAAATATTGACGGAGTAAATGAAACTAAAACAGAAATTAATGATAATAATGAAGAGATTATTGAAGATAATGAATTCATCCAACAAGAAACTACTGATGATGGCGATGTAGATGGCTTTACTTATTATAAAGGTTCAAATGATGTAACAAGTAAACTTAGGAAAAACAATTTCTACTACGAAGAGGAAAAACCAAAAACTGTTAGAGAATCTATTAAAGGTATTAAAAAAGACATGAAATACATTAATAAATCTCTAAAGGAAATTGAAAATCCTACTCAAATAGATTATGTTTCTGTAGTTGATAGAACTGAAGAATTTGATCCTATGGAATATCTAAATAGGCAAAGTGATGATGATTCAGATGAAATCATTAAAAGAGAAGAAATGGCCTTTAATAATGATGATGACTTTGAGGAAATGGTAATTGAGGATACCATTCAAAATGATGTTATTACACCTATTCCAGAAGAAGAACTCAAAGATCAAACTTTAGAAAATATTATTTCAAGTGCTGATGAAGATTATAAAGAAATTGAACGTCAAAGACGCAAAAAGAATAATCAGTTCAAATCTTTTGATGACCATAAGCTTCCAGGAAAAAGAAAAATGGAAGATGAAATAGTTGATTATGTGTTTGTTGAAGATATAGGGTTAAATTCACAGGATGAATTATATAATCAACCAGTAGATAATGTTGCTAAATCCATTAGTAATATTGTAGATATTGAAGGACCTATTCATGTTAGTGAAGTTACTAAAAGAGTTAAAGAGTCCTGTAATATTAAAAGAGCTGGAGCTAATCTTAAAAAACGTGTAAATGAAGCTATTCTTGAAGCTGAAAATGCAGGAAATATTATGAAAATTGGAGACTTCTTATATGATGCTTCCAATAATGATATTGCTATTAGAAAAAGAAACAAACCAAATATTGATTTAATTTCAAATGAAGAAATAGCTAAGAATATTGAAGTTGTACTTCTTCACAAAAACAATGTTACAACAAAACAGATTGCTAAAGAAACTTCACGTAATTTTGGTTTCAAATCAACTTCTAAAAAGACAGCAGCAAGAATAAACAATGTTTTAGATTTAATGATTGCTCATGATAAAATTAAACTTGAAAATGATATTGTTGAACTTAAATAGGGTAGTTTATGTCAACTAAAGCTAAATCTCCAGATAATTTGCCAAATAAACCGGGTGTCTATATTATGAGAGATAATACAGACACTATCATTTATATTGGTAAGGCAAAAAGCCTTGTAAAAAGGGTTAAATCTTATTTTCGAGAAAAACTTGACCGCCCAAAAACTCAAATCTTAATGAGTCATTTTCATAGTTTAGAATACATTATAACTAATTCTGAAAAAGAAGCTTTAATATTAGAAGCTAATTTAATCAAAAAACATCGTCCAAGGTATAATATTCAGCTAAAAGATGATAAAAGATATCCTTATGTTAAAATTACTGATGAGGAGTATCCACGTTTAGTTATTACACGTAATGTTACAAAAAATGGAGTATATTTTGGACCATTTACTGATGTAGGTTCAGTTAAAAGAACTGTAAAATTCTTAAAGTCATTATTTAAAATAAGGACTTGCCGCAATATGAATGGGCCTTGTTTAAACTCACAAATTGACTTGTGCTATGCACCATGTGATGGAAGAATTTCCAAAAAACAATACTCAGAAATTATCAATAAAATTGATTTGTTTTTCCAGGGAAAATACTCTGTAATTGTTAAAAATCTTAAAAAAGAAATGCTTGAAGCAGCTGATAATGAAGAATTTGAAAAAGCAGCTGTAATAAGAGATCAGATTTCATCTATTGAAGAAATCATGGAAAAACAGTTTGTTGAACTTGCTAATGATGATTTAGACCAGGATGTAATAGCTATGGCTTTGAATAAAAACGAAGTTATTGTTATTATAATGCCTATTAGAAATGGTAAAATTGTTGGTCGTGATGACTTTTTAATGAGCAGTTCAAAATATGATTCTGCATCTGAAGTAATGTTTGCATTTATTCAACAGTATTATGGTTATAACAGACACGTTCCAAAACAAATTCTTTTAGAAGATGATATTGATGAAAAAGACTTACTTGAAGATTGGTTAAGTGATTTAAGAGGAAATAAAGTTAAAATAAAGGTTCCTCAAAAAGGTGTTAAATTACGTCTTGTTAAAATGGCTAAGAAAAACGCTGAAATCATCAAACATCAAAAGAAAAATATGGATAATTCCTTAATGGAGCTTAAAAAATACCTTAAACTTGAAAAAGTACCTCATGTAATCGAAGGATACGATATCAGTAATATTTCAGGCAAGTTTGCTGTTGGTTCAAAAGTTTCATTTAAAGATGGCAAACCTAATAAAAAAATGTATAAGCGTTTTAAGATGGAAACTCCTGGTCCAAACGATTTTGCGATGATGGAGGAATTACTGACTCGCAGATTAAAAATGATTGACAAAGACCCGGAACCTGACCTAATAGTGATTGATGGGGGTAAAGGACAGTTAGGTATGGCCTGCGGTGTTTTGGAAAAATTAAATCTCACTCATATACCTATTATTGGTCTTGCAAAAGAATTTGAAGAGATATATCTTCCAAACTCAAAACGTCCAATTATAATTCCTAAAAATAATATCGCATTGCATTTGCTTCAGCAAGTTAGAGATGAATCTCACCGTTTTGCAATAACATATCATAGAAAACTGCGTAGTGATAATATTCAAGCCTCTTCTCTTGATGATATTGCTGGAATTGGTAAAAAAAGAAAAATTAGTCTTTTAAAAGAATTTGGAAGTGTTGATAATATTAAAAAGGCTTCTGTTGGAGAATTAGCCAAAATAGATAACATGAATCAAAAAACGGCTGAAAATGTCTATAATTATTATCACTAATTTAATATTAATTTTTACGAAAATCGGCTAATTTTCCATTAGATTTAAATATGAGTATCATAATAAAGTCTTTATAGTAAATTAAAAAAAGGATTTTATATTATGGTGAAATGTCCCCGGTGTGGTTATGAAAATTCATCCACCGCAGTGTATTGTGATAACTGTGCATATATTCTAACTGATGCAAATGGTAATAGAATTAATAATTCTAAAAGAACCAGCAGTTGGAATATTGGATTTGCAAAAAAGGTAGCTATTATTTTAGGTATAATTGCCATATCCTTATTGTTATTTTCATTCATTTATAATATTACTCAACCATCTCAACAGGAATCCTTAAATATCATCTCAGATGATGGTAGTGTTCATAAAACTGCTTCTTACCCGTATACTGCCGTTGTTGAGTATGATGGTTACTGGGGCGCTAAAATGGGTAATCCAAATTATCTTGTAACTGAAGAAGGATCAGGTACCAGGTCATATATTCTAGATTGTGCATCATGGGACTCTATTTATATTGCTGCACAAAAATATGATAATGATGGTGGAGAATTAACCGTTAAATTATTAAGAAATGGTGATGTTGTAGCTCAGAATACTACTTCAAATGGTACTGGAAGTGTTTCAATATCATATAATTAATCTAATTGATTAATTTTTGATTCTAATAAGTTAATTAACTCTTCAGTTTTATATAATCTGATTTCTTGGTTTTCTTCTCTGAATATTTTAATAAACTCAATAAGATCGTTACATAACTGCTCATATTGGATATTTAAAGTATTGTAATTATTCATTAATGCGAATAATTTGTCTTTTTCAAGTTTTTCATGTTCTTTTAAAATTCTCTCAATATTTACAAAATGTGTTTCAATCATGAGTTTTTCTTCTTCTAAAATATTTTGATATTCTTGAATTTTATTTTCACTAACCATTTTATTCACTTTTTTCAGTTAATTAATATAAGATATAAATACTTTCATTAATATAAATTTGTATTGATATATAATGGGGCAAGAAATAATGATAAAAGTTGATAATGTAAGTAAAGATTATGAATTAACTGACGGAACTAAAATCACAGCACTTAAAGATGTTAGTTTTGAAGTTAAAGAAGGAGAAATTTTAGGTATTATGGGTAAAAGTGGTTCTGGTAAAACTACTTTATTAAGAGCACTCAGAGGTGTTGAACACATCGATGCTGGAAGTATTGAAGTGGGAAGTGCAAAAGTTACCAGTGAATCATCTCAATTTTACTACAATAATCTTAAAAAAGAAACTGCAATACACTTGCAGAGATCTTTTGGTATCTGGCCTGATACAGTTCGTGAAAACGTATTAAGAAAACTTTATGCTAGAAGATATTTCGATGAAGGAGATACCAACTTTGAAATTGCAGAAAGTGAATTCGGCCAAGAGGCTGATGAACTTTTAGAACTTGTTTCATTAACCCATAAGCAAAACCATTATGCATCTGTTCTCAGTGGTGGAGAAAAACAAAGGTTAATCATGGCAAGACAACTTGCTAAACAACCTAAAGCTTTACTTCTTGATGAACCTGCAACTATGGCATGTCCAAAAACAAAACAGGAAATTTTGGATGCTGTTAAAAAAATCAACAAAGAATTGAACATAACTGTTATTGTTGTTTCTCATTTGCCTGATGTTCAAAAATATTTAGCAGACAGAGTTATTTTACTTGAAGATGGTGAAATTGTAGATGAAGGCTCTGCTGATGAAATCTGTGACAAATTCATGGAAGGTATGGATGATATTGTAGATATAGAAAATATCTCTACTGATGAAGATGTTATTCAGGTAAATGATGTTTATAAAAGATTCTTCCTTTTGACTGGTGGAGAAGTTTTACAAATTGAAGATACAAACTTCACAGTTCAAAAAGAAAACATTTTAAGTATTATTGGTCCTAGTGGGGCAGGTAAAACAGTTCTTTTAAGAATGCTTGGAGGATTGGAAGATCCTGATGAAGGAGAAGTATTATACAACGTTGATGGAGAATGGAACGACATTGACATTCCTGGAATGGGTCGTATGAAAATCAGATCCAAATTAGGATTCATGCATCAGGAATTTGCTTTAAGCCACTATGCAACTGTTTTAGATCAACTAGCTACTAGATTAGGTTATAAAAATCAGGATATTGTTAAAGAAGCTCAACAAAGAGCTAAAAACATTGGTTTAAGTGATGATTTATTAGATTCATTCTACTTACTTACTGATTTACCTGAAGTTGAAGCAAGAGACAGATTAAGTAAAGTAGGACTTGATGCTGATATTTTAGATGATTTATTCCCTAAATTCCCAGAAACTGCAACCAAAGAAGCAGTTGCTGACATATTTGAAAGTCTTGATTTGGATATGGATATTTTACACAGAAAATCCTATGAATTGTCTGGTGGTCAAAAAGTACGTGTAATGCTTGCATTAATTTTAGTTTCAAGACCAAAATTCTTGCTTTTAGACGAACCATTTGGAGATTTAGACCCTGTAACTTTAAGAGACGTAACCAATGCTCTTAAGACAATTTCAAAAACCTATGGAATTACTATTGTAATGATTTCTCACAATACTGACTTTATCAAAGAGTTAAGTAACAGAGCAATCTTCATGGATGATGGACAAATTGTTGATGACAGTGAAGATATTGATAAGATTGTTGATAACTTCATTGATTTTTGTCATGCAGATTATTTAAAAGGAGAATAAATATGTTCGATATTATTGCAGTTCCTGTAGATGGTTCTGATTATGGATATCAAGCAGCAGATGTTGCTATTGAAATAGCTCAAAAGTTTAACTCTAAAATTGCAGCAGTTAATGTTCTTGAAGAGTTTTCTTTTAGTAGCTATGATTCTGAAGAAGATGAAGGCAATTCAATTTTATCAAAAATTACTAAAAAGGCTAATAGTGTTGGAATTGAAGTAACTGAACATTTAATCACTGCTGATCCTTTAAGAGATATGAAATTCATTGTTGATCAAACACGTGCTGATTTAGTTGTTATTCATGCACATGGTTCAAATAATAACAGATTTGTATCTTTTGATGAGAGTTGTGTTTCAGATACTCAAATAGGTTCAGTTTCAGAAAGACTCTTGAGAACCTCAGATGTACCTGTATTATTAATTAAGTAATTACTGAATGTTAATATTATATTATTGGTATTATTTTGTAAAATCTTGAATAATGGGATATAGTAGGCAGTGTTTAAATGAAGAAGTTTAGAAAATTAGTCATAGTAGCTATTATTGTATTATTGATTCTTTTAGCAGGATTAATGGCTTTTGATAGTAGTAAAATCGTTGTTAATGAACACAAAGGTAATGCATCAATAGCTGTTACAGGGGATGTTATGTTTGCACGTAACATGGAAGGAATACTTTCAAGTGGGGAAAATCCTTTTGTAAATGTAGTTAATGTAACTTCTAAAACAGATTTACTTTTAATTAATTTTGAGAATGCAGCTACAACTTCAGAAAATGCAGTTAAAGGAGATGTTCCTCTTAAAACAAGTCCTAGTTTTGTTTATTTAGCTCGAAATAATCCAAATACTATAGCTTCACTTGCAAATAATCATGCATTCGACTATGGAATTGATGGTATGCATGATACAATCAAAAATCTTGAGAAAAATAACATAACACCAATCGGTGCGGGTGATAATGTAGATGAGGCACATAAAGGTGTTACAAAAGAGATTAATGGTCGTAATATTACAATATTCAATTTCATGGATTCTGAAAACTTTGCAGAATACAGTAATGAAGTAATGCCAGTTGCTACCAGTGACTCACCAGGTTACTCAGCATATAATTCTAGTGTTTGTAAGGACATTAAAGAAGCTCATGAAAACTCAGACTGTGTAATCGTATTTTTCCACTATGGAAATGAATATAGTACATCTCCAAATGAAAATCAGGTAAAAATGTCTCATGAAGTAATTGATGCAGGAGCAGACATTGTTCTAGGTTCACATCCTCATGTTCCTCAGGGAATGGAATTTTACAACGGGTCAATGATTTTTTACAGTTTAGGAAACTTTATTTTTGATCAAAAAAATCCAGATACACATGTTGCTTATTTTGTAGAAATAAATTTAGTTAATGAAACTGTTGAATGCACAGTTCATCCAATTTGTATTGTAAATTATTTGCCTCAGTTTATGTCTCCAGATAATGGAAAATCATTACTTGAGAGTTTGAGTCCTTCATGTGATAAATTAATAATTGAGGATGATGGAACTGGAAGAGTATCATATAATCTAACAGATTAATGAACTAAAACTAAACTCTTCTTTTATTAAATCGTAATTATTCAGTTTAATACGGACTCTTTCAAAAACTTTGTTGATTTTCAAAATCGTTTTTTCGATTTTGGTTCCAAATTAAATCTCTGCGATATATTCGTTTTAAAACACCTAGTTTGGTCTTGAATGTTCGTTTCCTTGATTTTGGCATTGTTTTTTGGAAAGCATTTTTAATTTTGTTACTTGTCTTTTCAATTTTCTTATCTTTTAAGTGATAAATGAAGCTTTTATATCGTGGAGTGATTGATTTTCTGATTATTTTATAAATAACTGGATGAAAATCATCTTTACGATAAATTAAAGATTGTACTTCATTTTTGAATTCATTATAATCATTTAAATCGAATAAATCTTTGATCATTCAGTTGTTTATGACATTCTTGATATTCTTCGTCAGAAATGCGATTTTTATCTTTAAAAGTTTTTAATTGTTTGTTTAAACTTTTTTTTAGTATGAAAAATACATAATTGATGTTTAAAACCTAATTTTGGGATAATTGAGGCATATTTTTTATCTAAATCTGTTGTGATTGCAATTTTATTTTTATTTGC
>JAQXTL010000002.1 GCA_029219465.1 Methanobacteriaceae archaeon
ATATGATCATTAATACCTGCATCAGTAGCATTAAAATCACTAACATCACTAGCAAAAACAACATTCGCACTTAAAAAAACAGCACAAACAACTAACAATGCCAAAAACTTACTAAAATTCAAAAAAAATTAAACCTCCAATATATTCTAATATAATCTACTATAATGTATACTTACTAAAATATATAAAGTTTACGTATGCCTAAATTTTTTAGTAAAAAAAGAAAATAATCATAAAATTGAAAAAAATAATCTAAAAAAAATAATACAAAAGTTTAGGACTGAAAAATACAAAAATAGCAAAATTGATAAGATTGCAGGAATAATCCCACAATCTAATTAGAATATTGGGAAAGTATTAAATCTATTTACCAATTAAAACTTCGGTAGATTTGATAATAGCAGTAACATCGTCACCTTCAGATAAACCTAATTTCTCTGCAGATTCTTTAGTAATAACAGCAGTGATATTGTTAGGTTCAGTTACTTCGATTTTAATGTTAGCCATTACAGCACCAAGGTCTACTCCAGTTACTTTTCCAGTTAATTGATTTCTAGCACTTAATTGCATAATAATAATCTCCTTCAAATATTTTATAACGACAGTAAATACGAAGTTACTCTTGCATATCGTATCATGCCGACAATACTATATTGTCATCGAATTGTATATAAACTTTTCGTTTTTTAGGAAAAAAACTAATTTTTTTATCGATTACTAGATTTGCTTCATATCGTAAATAATTAAAAAAAATAATAAATTATTCTTCCAAAAGAATAATGTTTTTAGGATCAACTTTTATGTACTCTGGAAGATTTAATTCATGGTCATAAATCAATTTATCAAGTTTCCACCATAAACCGTTAGATAAAGTTACCTGCCATTCAAAAGGCATTTCCAATATAGCTGCATCAGTAGTATCTAACACATTAATATCCTCTTTCTCAGCGGGAGTAAAATCGTGTGCTCTTATACCAATATGAGAAATATTGGAAGTAATTTTCTCAGATACTTCAAATGTTACTCCCCATTCTAGTGCTTTGAGATGATAATCATCTATAACTTCAATTTTTGAGATATTTTTACAACCAGTAAGCAAAGCAACCTGAACTTTGCCAGGATTTTCGAAAACATCATGAGTAGGACCTTTTGCAATGATTTTACCTTGGTCCATTACAATAATTTCATCACAAAACTGGAATGCCTCATCACGGTCATGAGTAACTAAAATAGATAATCCATTATAGTAATCCAATAACTTAATAAGTTCAATACGTAATCTTTCTTTTAACACAGTATCCATTGCACTAAACGGCTCATCTAACAAAATAACATCAGGACCATAAGCTAAAATACGAGCTAGAGCAACTCTTTGTTGTTGACCACCAGATAATTGCCTAGGATACCTTTTTTCCAAACCCTGAAGATGAAAACGTTCAATCATTTCAGAAACAATTTTTTTATCCTGATTTTCACCTAATCCAACTGCAACATTTTCTTCAACAGTCATGTTTGGGAATAAAGCATAATTTTGAAATAAGTAACCTACATTTCTTTTTTGAGGTTTTAAATTGGTTTTTTTATTAGAATCATAATAAACTGTCTCTTCACCAGTATTTAAACTTATAAAACCAGAATCAGGATCAACAATACCTGCAATTGATTTTAAAGTCATACTTTTACCACAACCAGAAGGACCTAAAATACCTAAACAGCCTTGTTTTAATTCAAAATCCATTTCTAAATTGAATTCCTTAAGTTCCTTTTGGATGTCCACTTTCAACAATTTATCACTCATAATTAAACCACCAAATAATAAAAAAATATTTAATTAATCATTATTTCCATTGTTTTTCCTTACGTATGGAAATATAATCCATAATAAAAATAGCTATAAAGGATATGATAATAATGACTATTACATAATTAAATGCATCTCCCATATTACCTGCAGCTACTTCAGAATAAACTGCCATTGGGAGAGTTCTGGTCTGTCCTGCAATATTACCTGCAATCATAGCTGTAGCACCAAACTCACCTAAACCACGAGCATAAGCAAGAATTCCACCACTAATAATACCAGGTAAAGCATTTGCAAATAAAACTTTCCAAAAAATTTTCCACTCAGACATACCTAATGTACGACCAGCATCCAACAAGTTAGAATCAACCTGTTCAAATGCTCCACGAGCAGAACGATACATTAAAGGAAAAGACATGACCACTGCGGCAATAACTGTTGCAGACCATGAAAAAGCTATTTTCACAGTGAAAAAGTCTATAAAAAACTTCCCAATAGGACCCCTTACACCAAAAAGATACAATAAGAAAAATCCTACAACAGTAGGTGGCAATACAAGAGGTAATGTGAAAAGACCATCAAGTACTACTTTTATTGAATCATTTTTAATTTTTATAATACCCCAAGCAACAATCAAACCTAAAAAGAAGGTTATTAAAATTGATAAACTTGCGGTTTTCATTGAAATAAAAACGGGACCCCAATCCATCATGTCAATATATATCTCCTTTAACTTTATTAAATATTTAGATAAATAAATTTAAGAAAATTTATTTATGAATAGTAAATCCGTAGTCTTCAAATACACTTTGAGCTTCAGGGGTTTGTAAGAACTCCATAAATTTAGCTGCAGCATCTGCGTGTTCAGCATCTTTGAGTGGAGCTACAGGATAAACAATAGTTTTTAAAGAACCTTCAGGAGCTTCACATACTACTTTTACATCTTTACTGGATTGAGCATCAGTAGCATATACAAGACCACATTCAGCGGATTTTTGAGCAACTTGATTTAATACAGCAGTTACATCAGTAGCTAAAGATAATTTAGGTTCAACAGCATCCCAGATACCAAGGTTGTGTAATGATTCATTAGCATATTGACCAGCAGGTACAGATTCAGGATCACCGATTGCAATATTACCTTTTACGTTTTTCAAGTCTTCAAATGAAGTCATATTAGCATTAGAATCAGCAGGTACAATTAAAACAAGTTTGTTTTCTAAAAATTTAACATTGGAAGCGTTGTCAACTAAACTTTCATTGATTAAAGCATCCATTTGTTTATTACCTGCAGACATGAATACATCTGCTTTTAAACCATTTTCAATTTGTTTTTGTAAATCCCCACTAGAAGCGTAGGTAGGAGTTACAGTTACTCCAGGATATTTTTCTTCAAACATTGGGATTAATTTTTCATCATAAACATTTTTTAAACTAGCTGCAGCTGCTAATTGAACATCTTGTCCATTTAAATCACTAGAAGCAGTGTTTCCTAATGAACCAGTAGCATATAATCCAGCAGCAATAATTACGATTACTGCGACTACAGCAATGATTATTTTATTTCTAGATTCCATAATTATTCTCCTTGAATTAATTAATACAAATTACTAAAAGACAACAATTAACTTAAGACTAATGAAGATAATAAGAATAAAATCCTTAATTATCCACTATGAACAATGAATTAAAAAAATCAACCAACTGTTATATGTAAAAATAATTTTCCAAAATAAATTTGAAGCATATTTAATACACAACCACCAATCTTAAATTACAATTATCAATATTAGTAATTATAATTAAGTAAAAAATGATATATAAATATTTTCATATCGTTTTGCAAATTATGTATAAATTTAAATAAAATATTTGTCATGATAAAGTAAATATCTAAAAATAGTTCAATTAAAGCATTAATCCAATGAAAAAAAGTACAATAATTCCAAATAGTACAAAATAACACTTATATAATGTATTTAGCGACAATTATCTAATTACACATTATAAAAAAATAAGAAATGGGTAAAAATCCCATTAGAATTAACTATTCTTTTTGAAATACAATGAAATAGTGAGATTTACCTTGTGGAATATCTTCACCAATCTCTTCATTTAAGTGAGTCATTTTTAAACCGTGTTTAGCAAAGACTTCTTCCAATTCCTCTGGAGAACTTCTAAATGCTGTTGGAGGTCCTTTTGGAACATCCCAAGCTTTATAGTCCATAATTGCAATTTTACCATCTTGTTTGATGATTCTTGCAAATTCATCAATAGCTTCATCCATTGTTCTTGATGCTCTAAATCCGTGGAATACGTTAACCATTAAAACAACATCAATAGATTCATCATCAACACCAGGAATTCCTTTTGTAATATCAGCTTCAATGTTAATAAGATTTTCAACATTATTTTCTGCTTTATATGCTTCCATATCTTCAATAGATGCATCATATACATCTACTGCATAAACAGTTCCATCAGGAAGATATTCTTCAACTACTTTTATTGCTATGTGGCCGTCACCACATCCTGCGTCCATAAAAGTCTCATTACCTTTAAGATTCAATTCAGAAATAATCTCATCAGAATCCAAGAAGTGTACACTTGAAAATCCATGAGCCCTATGTCCATTCATATAATCACCATATTATACTTTCTAAAAAATAGTATTTAATAATTATCAATATGATGATGTTTTCACAACATTAAAAAAAATAGTTAAAATAAAAAAAGTTATAAGAGGATTATTTTTTCCAAGTTTGTTTAACTCCTCTTCCTCTTTTACTACCAGGTTTAGTGTAATGTCTTTTTTGTCTGGTTCTTCTGTTAGTTCCTTTAACTTTAGCCATATTTTCCCCTCCTTCAAAATCAATAATAAAAATATTAGAATTATATCTATAACATAAAAATATTTGTTTTTAATATATTTAAAACTTTTCTTTATGTGGTGTATTCAGCATTGATTTTTACATAATCATATGTCAAATCACAACCCCAAGCAGTTGCCTGCCCATCACCTAAATGCATATCAATATTAACTGAAACATATTTTGACTGCATTACTTTTTCAGCTCTTTCAAGGTTTGGAGTGTCTTCAAATGCTAAGATAGTGCCATCTTTAACTAAATCTACTTCATCATCACTATTTGCAATAGCTATTGTTACTATATCTGGATTTAAATCACAACCAGAGTATCCTATTGCAGATACAATTCTACCCCAGTTTGGATCTCCTCCAAACACTGCAGATTTAAATAAACTTGAAGATACAATTGATTTTGCAGCTAATTTAGCATCATTTTCATCTTTTGCACCGCAAACATTAGCTTCGATGAATTTTGTAGCACCTTCACCATCACGAGCCATTTTTTTAGCTAAATCTATACAAATATAGTCTAAAGCTTCCTGGAAATTGGAATCTAATTTTCCATCCCTAACAACTTCAACACCAGATGATCCGTTTGCCATCATAAGACATGTATCGTTGGTACTTTCATCACCATCAACAACAATCATGTTAAAACTGATATCAGCAGATTTCTTTAATGCTTTGTTGATTTCATCTGCAGGAATTACTGCATCAGTTACAATAAATGACAACATAGTTCCCATATTTGGAGCAATCATTCCACTTCCTTTTGTAATACCTGCAATTTTAACAGTTTCTCCAGTTGTTAAAGTAACTTCAATTGCACATTCTTTTGGGAATGTATCAGTTGTCATAATAGCTTTTGCAGCTGCAAGTGAATGCTCAGCATCACTTCCTAATTTAGAAAGAGATTCGTAAGCAACTTTGGAAATAGTATCAATTGGCATTTCACGACCGATAACACCTGTTGAAGAAATAGCAATTTCATCTTTAGGTAATTTTAAGTCATTAGCAACCAATTCAACTAAAGTTTCACAGTCATCAAGTCCCTGTTGGCCTGTAAAGCAATTTGCATTACCACTATTTACAAAAACAGCAGAAACAATTCCTTTTTTAAGCATTTTTTTAGTATATTTAACTGGCGCAGCAACTACTTTATTGGAAGTAAACACGGCAGAAGCAGTACTGTTTGGTGAGTGAATAATTGCAACACCAAACTTGCCTTCACGTGCACCTGAGACTTCCAAATTTTCAATTACTGAAAATCCACCATCTAATTCTTTAATAAAATCCATATAAATCACAAAAAATAATTAATAAGATGGTTCAACAGTCAGATTTAGCTCAGATACTGTTTGATTATCATTATAGTCAATACCATCTACTTCTTTATCATAAGTAACATTATCATCAGTTAAGTTTGTAGTCATCTCCTTAGTCACATTATGCCAAGTAGGACCATTATCCTCATTAAGATCAAAAGCCAAAGAAATACCTGCTCCTGCACCAACAACAAAAGCAATTAAAGCTAGAATAATGACAAATACTGCACCATTACTCCATTTTCTTGGTTTAGGTTGTCTTCTTCTATTATTTTGTTGGCGTTGAGGAAAACTTATTCTCCGGTTATTGGAAGAACGCCTACGATTATTTTGTGGAGAAAACAAAACCCTTTTATCATCTTTTTTTCTTCTCATATTCTTTCACTTTTTTATTTATTAAGATATGAAAGCATAAACTAAAGCGATTATGACTCCCACAAAACTAAAAATTCCTAATCCTAAAACTGACATCACATATGCAAATATAAACACGAAAGCAAAAATACCAATTAATTTTGCTTTTTCATTTTCAATTAAATTAATTAAAGTTCTAGTAAATTCTGAAGGAATATTATATGCATATAATCCATTTGCCAATTCAAATACAACTAAAGACAAAGGAGAGGTAGTTTTTAAACTATCTACAAGCTGTGCTCTTTCACCTGCTTCTCTTCTACTTCTACCAACACCAGCCCTTATCTTTGCACCGTTATCAAGTGCAAACCATGCTGCATCAAGACCAGCACGTATAGCTAAATCTTTAGAAGGGAATCTTGCAATAAAGTCATCTCCCCCTTCACGATATCCTTCAAGTTCACCGTCACATTCAGTTTCGATGAAATTTTTAATACCAGTCATCAAGTCAACAAGTTGATTACGACCGTTTTTATCAATGAATTTAGTAGAATCAATTAAATCAATGAATAAATAATTATCTAAGTTAAGAGGCTTTGATTCACGAAGTAAAAATGGTGAATCAAAAACTAAAGCATATTCTCCACCTAATTTAGTAAATGCAATACCTGGAAAACTTCCAACATGCTGAGTATAATGAATTGCTCTTTCGATTGATGCTGCTCCAGTCATTCCAACAGCAGAAATTACCTGAATTCCTTCAGATAATCCTATACCAATTAATTCAATAGCTACACGAATTGCATCATTTTTACTTAGCATTTTAGCAACTAATTCTGTTTCTGTTTTTTCAACAACTTCTCCTTTTTCATTTTCAATGATTTTAACAAATACATTGATTAAGTTAGATGGATTTTGAAGCTCAATGTAGAAGTAACGGTCATTACCCATAATAATGTTACTTACAAGAGCATATTCTTCAATCCTGTTTTCTGCAGGCTTTAATTCGTAGAAATTATAGTCTTTTGGTAGATTTTCACCACCAACATCACGAATTAAGTTCTCCAAAATAGAATCTGAAGTGATTTCTGCTTTATCCAATTCAAAAAGAATAGTTTGAGTATAATTGAATAACTCTACATATTCTGTTTCAAGAGAATTGGTTGGAAAAAATTTAGTTCCAACAGAAATAGGAGTTAAATTAGTAGTTAATTTAATAAGAGATTTAGTTAACGGATTAACCATCGAAACCTCCTCCCTTCTCAAGTTCTATTTCAAAGTCTCCTGGTTTTTCTAAAAGCATATCTGGTTTTACAGAAACAAATGGGAATTTCCAAGATCCAAGTCTTCCAGCAATAGTACTTGCAATGTTTCTGGAATTCTTTTTGATAAATATTTCATCACGTTCACATACACGTATTGCAACGTTGTATGGAGCATGTTCAGTTACTTCATCTGCTAATAAAATATTTAATTCAAAATTACCTGGTTTAGTGAATAAATCGTTTCTAACTGCAATTAATGGTTTTTTCTCAAGACCTAATCTGTCTGCAACAGTAACAGAAATGTTTCCTGCATTTTTAACAGCAATCTTATAGTCTCTAGGATGTACTAATACAAAAATCACATAAGGTGCTGCGATTTCCACATCATCAACCATTTCTACAATTTTATTGAACATTGGAATTTTGGAAAATATATTTTCAAGCTTTGATTCTGTGTTATTTGCATTATCAATACGAATAATAGCTTGTTTAGCAATATTTAACGGGGAAATTTCCAATCCTTCTTTTCCTGTGTAAACTTCCCATTTTTTAAACTTTAATTCCTTAATAATTTCATCACAGATGTGCTGGAGAATGTTTTTATCCTTTTTAGCTTTCTTAGGTTTTCCAAACACAAGTCTGCCATTTTCAATAATGAATGGAATTCTCATAGATGAAATATTAGTAAACTCAGCAGCATAATCTCTGAATTTATCATTGGACAATATTTTTGCTTTTTCACGTACAGCAATTTCTAAAATAAAGTGATCAGCATCATTACCCGCAGGAACTTCCTCTACGTTTTCACTTTCCAATAACTTGAGAAATGTTTCTTTATCATCAATATCATGACGAAGTGATGCATCGGCAATAATTACAAACTCATCCTCACCTTCTTCTAATGCCTTAACAGCTGCAAGAATATTAGACATTTGAGGTTGTCCATTTTTATTTTTAACACTAAAAGCCACATTAGAAGCATCTACAACCACTTTCATAATCTCACCTATAATCAATAAATAATTCCTATAATATATTTTATGTTCTATTATTTAAATTTACTTTATAACTTATTTCTCGCATATTTTCCAAATAAAAATTTTTCTCCGCCAAGATTATTGAGAAAAATCTCTATTTCTTCTTCTGTAATGTTATACACCATATAAGAATTGCTAATTTTACCTCTAAGTTTTTTTGAACAAAGAGAACCTGCATTAACAACTATTGTATTATTTATTTTCCAGATATTTGGAACATGTTTGTGTCCAGATAATACCAAATCAACATCATGAGTTGTTAATGTTTTTAAAACATCCCCTGCATCGGATAAAACATTACGTTCACGTCCTGTTTGAGGAATAGGAATCACATGATGGTGAAGAGCTACAATAGCGAAATTTTCATTAATAGCACATTCATCTAATTGATGTTCTAACCACAAATGTTGAGGATTGCCAATATGGCCTTTATTTTCATCTGGAGAACTGCTGTCTATTCCCATAACAGTTAAATCATCATCCATTGTTAATTTCCAGCTACGCTCACCTATTACTTCTTCAAAAGTTTGGTAACCTAAATTACGTGCATCATGGTTTCCCGGAACTGCAAATAACGGTGCTTCAAACATCTCCAAATATTTGGTAGCCTGTTTATATTCAGCATAATAACCATTACTAGTTATATCTCCAGTTAAAATAATCATATCAGGCTGCAAATAATTTATTTCACTTACTGCCCGCATAAAAACTTCTTCATTAAATTCAGAATCGCCAATATGTAAATCTGAAATATGTACAATAACAGTCATTTTATCTATTGATTTAACTTCATGATAGCTTCTGCAAGGTCTCCTTTACATTCTTCAAGTGCTGCTTTTGCATCATCTTTAGAAACACCTGCACTGTTAGCTACCATTTCAATATCTTCTTCAGGAATTTCAATTTCATATTCAAGTTCTACTTCACGAGCTTTACCATCAATTTGGTAAGTTTCCTGACCCATTACATTCATTAAACTTACACTAGGATTATCAATAATCAACTCTTTTTCATCAAAACGGATAATAACTTCACGAACACCGTCAAGGTCTTCCATTTTCATACCCATTTTTTTCATTTGTCTTTCCATCTGTTTCATTTGTTTTTTATTCATACCAGGTATCATAATAAAATCCTCATAAGATTAACTGTTTATAATTATATTATTAATTATTATTAAAACTTGCTTAAATGATAATAAAATTAGAGTTAAATTGAATTTTAATAAAAAAATATTTAGAGATTATTTATCAATTCTTTTTCATAATCCAATAATTCCACAACATGATTTAGTGAATAAAGAAGTGGACTGTTATTGTCTTTAAATTCCCCACCATCGATTATTTTAATCATTTCATCTTTCATTTCATCAGATAATTCATAAATTTCCATGTAATTTAAAATAGTGTAGGAAATATTGATTATTTTAGACTGTAAATAGTATAATTCTTCATTTTCACTTGTTAGTTGAATATTTTCACGAATCATATTGCTTATAACAATAAGAGATGTTTTATTAAATGAAGATTTGCCTTCACATTTTGATTTGATCATTTCAACAAACTGTTTATTCAATTTATAGGATGATTTTAGATTATTTTTAGTTTCTTTTTCAATTGAAAATGGTAAAAATCCATAGTTAATTATATTTACAACCAAAATAGCTGTAAAAACCCATAATATTTTTAATTCAATAGCTTTAGGCGGTGCAATACAAAGTAATGATGCTGATAGAGACATTACAGTCATAAAGAAAAATCTTACAGGCCGATTTTTAATTGATAAAAGTATACCTACAGTCCCTATAAGAAGTGCAACACCAACATATGATTTTGTAGATATTGGAATAAACGGAAGAGCAATCAAAATTATTAAAAATGCAAAACTACCTACAAATGTTCCGATAACACGGCTTTTAACACTATGCAATACATCATCAATATGAGGAAGCATTATTGAAATTGCTGCAAAATAAAGCCATGTTGCATATGGAAAATTAAATAAAACAGTTATAATTTCACATAAAGTTAAAACTAAAGCCATTTTAAAAGCAAAAGTAAATTTAGCTGATTTAAACGAAAACTGCCTTTTAACCAATGGTTTTACAATACCAATAACTGCTTTCATATCAGGAATATTATCTGATGTTTTATCATGTGAATTTTCAAGCTCATTTTTTATGACTTTTAAGTTTAAAACAACAAGATTCATTTCCTCATGTTCAACAGGAATGTTTTCAATATCAAATGTTTTAGATTCTTTAAAATCGTTTAAAACAATTTTAATATAGTTTAATTCATTTAATGATAAATCACATTTAGATATAACCCACCCGATAAACTGAAGAGATTTTATAATATTCAAATAAGATTCATTTTTTTGAGTTGGGAAAAACTTATGCTCAAATTTTGAAAATGCACTTCTATAAAATCCATCAGCAACATTGAAATTTTCAATTGCCACTTCTTTCCCATCCAATTTCAACTCAACAGCACCGATAATCTCATCAATTAATGAAGATACAGTGTATTTATTAAAATTTGAATATTTTTTCCCATTTAGCACCAGATTAAACCCAACAATAAATACTGCTCCAAATGCTAAAGACATTAATCTCATTGGTAAATCTTCAGGACCTACGGGTCTAGCAACCATAATTGTATATATCACTAAAAACGGCCGGTAGACATGAGTTCCAAATAAATGATAGGATGAAAATGTAGTTGCAAAAACTATAAAGAAAGTTAAAACACATCCAAAAGAAGTAATTGGACTATTAATATATGCTCCTATCCCTAAAATTAGTAACAAAACCAGCAGTTTAACAAATGATGCTTTTGGTTTATATGACAAATCATTTCCTAAATTCAGCAATGCTGCAATAAACACCATTAAACCAATTATCAGATTTGCCTTTCCAAATACTTTAATATAAAAAACCATGATTAAAACCATGGTGAAAATCAATAATAATCTAAATTTTAAAGCCTTTTTCATTTGTTAACCTTTTATAAAAAGTGGATTTTTTGCAATAATATATTTAAACAAAGTTTTTAATAATAATTTCTATGACAAAAAAGAGATGTAGTTGGGTAAGCGATGATGAAATTTATATAAAATACCATGATGAAGAATGGGGCGTTCCAACTCATGATGACCATGAATTATTTGAAATGCTTGTTTTAGAGTCTTTTCAGGCAGGGCTTTCCTGGATTACAATTCTTAAAAAAAGAGAGAATTTTAGAAAGGCATTTGATGATTTTGATTATGTGAAAATCTCCCAATATGGTGAAGATAAGATTAATGAATTGCAAAACAACAAAGGAATCATCAGACACGAGTTAAAAATCAATGCTGCAATAAAAAATGCTAAAGTGTTTATGGAAATTCAAAATGAATTTGGCAGTTTTGATAAATACATTTGGGGCTTTACAGATAGCAAAATTATTAAGGCTGAATTTAAAACTGAATCTGAACTTTCAAAGACAATTTCCAAAGATTTGAAAAAACGTGGGATGAGCTTTGTTGGCCCAACAATCATCTATTCATATCTTGAATCAATTGGAATTATTGACAATCATCAAGAAGACTGCTTTAAGTTTTAAGTTATTTTTATAAGAGGTTTGTCAATAATTTAGTTTTTTAATATTTTTCCCCATTTTGTTATTTTCTATATTAATTTTCGTTTGTTTTTAAATTTAAATGTTTTTATCAGTTTTTTCTATGATTGATTTTTGCTGTTTTTCCAATCAGAAAAAGCAAATTTTTATTAAATTAAAATTTCAAAAATAGATTTGAACAGCAATTTTCTTAAAAAACATAAGTTTAAGTATAAATTGTTTGTTTCAGATACGGCGTACTGTCTATCTTAATGATAAACATTTAACATTTTTAGTAGTGTTTTAATGTTAAATATGCTGTGTCAGTTAGATTAACTTGTCTTGTAAGGTTGTAAATGGTATTTCTTAGTTGGATTTCGTTGTCAACTGCATTTTTTGTAGTTCCGATTAATTTCAGAATGCCATCATCACCTTTCAAGAAACCATTAATGCCTTCACTTCTTGAAAAACGAGATTTATAATGAATATTATGTCGTTTATCCAAGAATTTATTGGTCATATCAAAAATCAGGTCTGAAATTCTATCTTCTATTATTTTTATGCAGTTTTCACTTCGAGGACATCCTTTGCAAGAATATGTTTTAAAAATATGTCGTTTCTTTTTGCAAATGTCTGGAAGATTATCATCCTCATGTGGTTTGCGATGATTAATTTCTATAGGGTCCAGATGTCTCATAAAACGACCAATAGGACAGGTATAACCATTTTTAACCCTTTCAAATCCTTTTCTATTTGAATCTTTTCTTTTTTCTTCATGCTCGTTTTCACGCCTTAATTTATTGTTATGTTCTTCTGCAATCTTTTTAGGCATGATTAATGCATTTATTTTATGAATGAATAAGTAATAGAGGTTTTCTGTAGTGAAATAACCAGAATCTGCAATTAAAATATGTTCGCGCATTCTTTTTCTTATTTCACGAGTGTTCCATCTTTGTCCAAATTCACGTTGCATCTTTATGAAAAGTTCAATAGTTTTATAAAGATTTTTTAAAACGTATTTGATTGTTTTTTGGTCATTAGGTTCTGCTAATAATATTCCAGCCAATATTATATGATTTTCAGTCATCAATTCTTGCAAATTGAATGCAAAATCAAAGATTCCTCTTTTCGTTTTCATCCAACAAGCCTCAGGAAATGTAATAGAAACACTATCAACATCCCTTTCAACCATAACTTTCAAATAAATATCCTTTTTAGAATACACATTGTAATTGTAAATTTTAACTCTTTTTAAGGCCAAATTAATTGTTTTACACATTTCTTTATCATTTTCAAAAATTTCCAATTTTTCTTTTAATCCATTTATTGTGCGATTAATGGATGATGACGTATTATTATGTAATAAACCCCATTCATGTACTTGTATTAATGCATCTAACTCTTTTACACTAATTTTGTAGTACCGTGATCCTCTGACAAGAGCATCGGTTCCATCAACAAATAATTTAACAAAATCTAAGAAGTGTAAATCATTTAATAAGACCAATGTACTTACAAAAACTTTTTTAATTATTTCTGCATCACTATTATTTAAAAAATTAGCGAATGTATTGCGTGTTGGCTTTAATCCACATGTAACGATTAAAAGAAATTTATTTTTCCTACATTCTTCTTCCATTTTAGTATAATTGGTAATATCAATGCTAAAACAATATAAAACCACTATTAAAAGTAGTGTTCGAGGATAAGCAGGACGTCCAGGTTTAGATACAAATTCAGCATCCAATTGAGCCATTAAACTTTGAATCATATTAGTGAATGCAAAATTACAAATCGTTAACAACATTTTAGGACAATCCTCCTCTTCTTTAAGTTTTTTTATCATACTACCATCATTATACTCTTTCAATTCTATAATTGACATATAAAATCCAAGAGTAAGATTATTTAAAGAATTATTCATAGGTTTTAATTTTAAATAAAAATTTTCACAAAACTAAATAAAATCCAATAAAAATTAAATTTAACATATAAAAATTCATGTTACAATACTATAAATAATTCTTATATAATTATATATAATTTAACTTATTTAAAACTTATTATATCTAATTTTAAGTAATATTAAACTAAATTAAAGTAATTAAAAGAATATTAATAAAGTATTTCTAATTTAAAGAATTTATAATGGAAAAAATTAGTTGATATCAGTTAAGTTGATCAAAATTTTTCAGACGAAAAAATTGCGAGAAAAACATGAAAATAAAAATTTCGTAAAAACAAAAAATAAGCAATAAAAATATGAATTTATTAAAATAAAGAAAAATTAACTATGAAAATTAGAAAAATAAGAAAAATTAAGAAAATATGGATTTAATGACAAACCCCATAAAAAATACTTTGCAATAGCAATATGTCCTTGACGAATAATATTAAATTTCATGACGCTAGTTATTTAGTGTAAAGAAAGTATTATCAAATAAGTAGTCATCATGAATAACTATCATTTTATGAAGCAAATATTCATTTTAATAAAAGGAAATTTTCAATCAATATATCAAAAAAATAAAAAAAGAGAGTATTAAAAAATAATACTCTTAAGCAGGAATTTCACCAGCAGATAATGTTTTAGACATTTCAACTTTGAAAAGTCTATCTGGATCAGTTAAAGAACCAATTGAAACTTTAATTACATTTTCACCTTCTTTAAAGTCACCAGCATCAAATGAGAATACTCCAACACCATTTACAACATCAAATTTAACTTCAACATCATCATTTAATGTAGCAAACATGTCAAATACTGGTAAATTAGATGCTACAACATCTTTATCATAAAATGTAATAGAATATGTTCCAGGAGTTACACAAGTTATTTCCTTAAATGCAATTCCAGTAGTGTTGATTCTAGGACACATTGTTCCGTAACCTACAACACCAGTATCATTATCCCAAGTTACAATTTGGTTTTTACCATACCAGTTGGTACCAATATTTAATCTTAAAGAAGCATTAAATGCACCAGGACCATAGATTCCAGCAGGGTTTGCACTTAATTCACCTAAGATCATCATACTTGGACCTCTAGCATTTCTATAAATTGCATTTTCAACAACCACAGGTTCAACTGCATTTTTAGCTAAATCATAACCTTCATTGAATCTAATTCCTTCTAAAACATTGTCAGAAATTAAATTGCTTTTTATGACAATTCCAGTTGTGTGGTTTGCATCAACAGAGATTCCTAAATGATTCCAAGTAATGTTGTTTTTGGTAATTGTTACATTTACTGCAGAATTGTTTAAGAATATTCCGTATCCTCTAGGACCTTCAGGAACTAAGTTAGTGTACAATCCAATGCTATCATAGATTTTATTGTTTGTGATATTGGAATTTGCAACTCCATAATCATATTTAATTCCGTAGTTGTTCTTTTCTAATAAATTATCAGCAATAGTTAATTTATTTGAGTCATAAGCATAGATTCCACTTTCAAACAAGTAAATAGAGTTATTATTAATTTTAATATTCTCTGAATTAGCAATAGCTATTCCATATCCAGGAAGTGAAATTGTACTTTTCATGTAACTATCAAGTTTGGATTCATCTAATTTATTTGAAATATTGTTTCCAGAAATTACAACATTGTATCCATTGTCAATAACAATTGCATCATTCATGTTTGAAACAATTGTGAAATCGGAAATTGTTACATTATTTGCCATTATAGTAAATACTGCGCAATTAGCTTTAGCATTTAAAGTAGAGTTGTTTTCAGAATAAATATTCAATGATTTATCAACAGTTAATGCAATATTATCATAGTTTTTACCTAAAAATTCAACTTTACTTCCTTCAGCACAATTATCTAAAATATTTTGAATTTCTGAATTTGGTAAGTTTGCATCAACAAATACCACATTTGTTTTATCAGACATTGCAATTAAGCTATCTGCACTAACTGGTCTGTATTGATTATCACCCGCAAATTTTGAGGTAATATTAAAAGATCCAGAATCATTTAACTTAATTTGTGCAACACCATTTTGATTAGTTGTATTTACAACAGTTTTACCGTTAAATACAAATGAAATCTCTTTATTAGCTAATGGTTTACCATTTTTGTCTTTTAAAGTTACAGTATAAATTTTACTGGAATCAGCAGCAAATGTTTTATTATAGCTTAATAATTGAGAATCCATTTTTGAAACAGCAACACTGCTGGTTGTTTTAATTGGTTTATAATATGTATTTCCTAAGTAATTTAACACAACTGCATAAGTTTTTTCAGTTGGGAATACTACATCAATACTAGCCTGACCTCTAGCATTAGTTATTCTTGAATAGGTTTTACCATTAACAGCAATAGTAATTTTTTGACTAGATAATGTTTTTCCAGCAGTTGTTTTTAAAGCTACAGTGTATGTTTTTTTCTCATTTGGAAGAACTGAAAGAGTTGGAGCTACAAATTTAGTAGCAGCCTTAGCAACTACAATTTTACCAGTTGCAGAAGTTGCCCTGTAGATTTTGCTTCCAGAATAACTTGCATATACTTTATATGAACCTAATTTTGCAAACTTAACTTTAAGTGAAACAAGCCCATTACTATTGGTTGTTTTTGTATAAGTTTTACCATTTAATTTAATAGTTACTTTTTGATTTGCAATTCCTTTACCATCAGCATTTTTTAAAGAAATTGTATAGGTTTTATAAGTATTTGGAAGAATTGTAACTGTAGGAGTTGCCAATTTAGCAGTTTTAGATGAATATTTAACATATAAGTAATTTGTTTTTGAAACTGCTTTGTATTTGTTAGTACCTGCAAATTTGATATGAACAGAATATACTCCTTTATTAAGTTTAAGTCTAATTTTTGCAACACCGTTTTTATCTGTTTTTACAGAGTAAGTTTTACCATTTACTTTGAAAGTTACAGTTTGATATGCAATTGCTTTTCCTGATGCATCTTTTAAAGTAATTGAATAATAATCATACATTTTAGGAATCATGTACATATTTGAAGCATATATCTTGGAATATGATTTTTTAACAACTACACTAGCTTTAGCTTCACTTGAAGTGTAATCAATATCATCACCAACAAAGTTAGCGGTTATTGCATAGGTTCCTTCTTTAGCGATGGAAATTTTTATTTGAGCAACACCATTAGCATCAGTTTGAGCAGTTAAAGTTTTACCGTTGATTTTAAATACAATACTTTGATAAGCAACAGGAGTTCCATCAATATCAGTTAAAGTTGCTTTGAAAATTGCATTTGAACTAGGATATGTAACCATATTGGATATAGTGAGTTTTGTATCAGTTACATTACCTGGTATGAACTTATCATCAACATTAAATAATCTATAAGGTCTGTAAGGCATAGAGTAAATATTATTTCCAGTACCGGGGAAACTTGCAAGTAAAACATTTTCAGAGTCATAAAACTCATCTGGATAGAATCTTACAGTTGCAGTACCATTTTGTATCATTACAACTTTACAAGCATCTCCTTCTTTAGGTGCTTTTTGTCTGCCATTAATATCCAAATCTTTTTTCATCATGTAGAAAGTAACAGGAATAGAACTGATTTCTTTAGCAATATTTCCATTAACATCAACGATGGATATTTGATATACTCCTTTTTTAATTTGAGTAATGTTAGTTAGATATAAATAGTAATTTCCAGTTTTTGTCCAAGGAGTTACACCATGTTCAGGGTAAGTGAAATAGATGTTTGGACATTGGATAAATTGATTAATAATAAATGTATAACCTAAGAAAGTTCCGGTTTGGTGACCCCAATATTCACCATTGTTTTCACCAACATAAGTATAAACATCATTTACAGGATCATAATTATAATCTCCAACACCAGGTCCTTTATATTCATAAACTTGACGCCAGATTGGTCTTTCAGCGTTGTCGCCTCCAACCATATAATTATTATTAATTACTTGTATGTTTTCTCCGCCTTTTACCCATATATTTCTAACTCTGTAATCATTAAAAATGTTATATTGAACATTTCTATCAATGAAGTTACCTTTAACTTCCATTTTTTCAATATTACAGTTTGTGTAAATACCATATCTTCCATTTAATCCAACATAATTGCTTATAATGTAGATATAATTAGCAGAAGTCATATTAATACCAATATTACCTTTAGAAATATAATTGGATTTAATATTGACATTTTTACTTGTACCTGCAATAGCTATTCCTGCAATTTTGTTATTTGTAATATTGTTGGAAAGCAAATCTACTTTATTAGAATCAATGACATTTATACAGTATTTTGCATTGTCAATAAAAGAGTTTTCAACTTTAACATTTTCACTGTTTATAATTCTGATTCCACTGCCTACACTAGCTATAGAAACATTGTCAATTACAGTATTTTTTGCATTAACTACTCTAATTGCATCAGAAACCATTCCATTATTAGTGAAATTACAATTTTTAATTGTTACATCAGATACACCATTAACATAAATTCCATAGTCATCATCTCTAGAAACTTCATTAATTATTGTAAAACCACTAATTACAGTACCACTAGCTTCAGGAGTTACATAAAAAATACCTCTATAACCAGAAACTGCATTACTACCGCATGGTTGCATAGTTGTTCCAACATTACTTATAATTGTTAATTTTTTATTAACAATGAAATGACAGTGCACATAACTTTCCCCTTCAATAATAATTGTATCCCCAGGATTTGCACTATCAATTGCTTTTTGAATTGTTGGATCATTCATTTCATTGTGCTCTTTTTCAACTTCTTCTACAACAATAGTGTTAGCAGTTAGAACATCACCAACACCTGATTTATATGAATTTACATTAATATCGTTACTATTTGATTCATCAATTGTGCTTATTGCACTTAATGAATCAGTTGTTAAGTTATTATCATCACTATAAGCTGATACTGAACCAATAGATAACAGTACAACTAGTATGAATGATAATAATATCATAATCTTATCAAATTTCATAAATATAGTATCCCCCATATTCAATATATAATAGTATAACTATCGATATATTTAATGTTTTATGATTTAATTCGAGAAATAACTAATTATTTTATATTAAAAAAAAGTAGAATTGAATAAAAATACACATTGAAATAAAAAAAAGATGTAGAAAAGAAATATTTCCCACAATTATCTAACTTTTAAAGTTGTTTTAACATTTGAATTTAAATAGCTTACAGTAACAGAGTATTTACCAACCTTTAAATTCTTAAAACCAACAGTAGCAACCCCATATTTGTTTGTTTTAGCAGCGTAAGTTTTACCTTTGATTTTAAAAGTAATTGTTTTGCCCACAATTGCTTTTCCTTTGCTGGTTTTTAATGTAGCAGAATATGAAATCTTTTTAGATTTTTTCTTAGTGATACTTTTAGCAAATAACACTTTATTGACAGTTATTGTATTTTTAGTAGTATAACCTTTGTAAGATACAGAAATTGTGTATTTACCTGGAGTTAAACTGAATGATTTATACGCATAACCGTTCTTATCTGTTTTTACATAGTAAGTTTTACCAGCTATTTTCATAGTAACAACAACATTAGCACCAACAATTTTACCATTTGTTCCAACAACACGTACTTTGTAAGTAGTTTTTCCATTATAATCAACAACAACATTCTTGTTATCGATTATTCTTTTGTTTATTGGAGCAATTTTTAATAAAATACTTTGATCATTCATTTTAGCTGAAATTGAAGTTATTAAAGGAATAGTTTTAGTTAATAATTTAATTCCTCCATCAACATTAACCATCCCATAATTTGAAAGTGTAACTTTAAAAATCGGTAACTCTTCAGATGAATTGATATTAGAAACAACTCCTAATTTATTTTTGACCTGGTTGAAATTAATATTCAAAGTAGATGTTTTATATTGAACTAAGTCATTATTACTTGTAAAACTCATAATAATCCAATTAAAATCATCTGTAATATTAATATTTACTAATTTGTCAAAATTAGGGTCATTACAACCCCACCAGTTGTTTGATAAATCTACATCACCAGTACTTCTATTAACAATTGCATAACCATCTTTATCCTTGTTATTATAGATAATTGAATGAGTTAAATTAGTGTTTGACCTGATTATAACTGCCCCACCTTCATTTCCTGCAACATTATTTGTGAAAATTGAACCCACAATAACCATATTACCATTGCTGTCGATTGCTCCACCGTTGTTAGTTGCTTTGTTGTTTGTGAAATTGGATTTAATAATAGTCAGTTCACCTGCATTATCAATAGCTCCAGCACCATATGCTTTATTATTGTCAAATAATGAGTTTTTAATAGTCATTTTTCCAGCATTATCAATAGCTGCACCATAACTTGTTGCAGTATTTGAAATAAACTTAGAATTATCTACAAGTACATTAGCACCAAAATTGAAGATACATCCACCCTCATCAGCATTATAATTAGATTCAAACAATGAATTTGTAATATTAACATTTCCATTATTAAGTCTCAATACACCTGCATTATGTGAAACATAATTTTTAATAAATTGAGAATTGTCAATTATTAAATTATTATTAGAATAAATTACTCCAGCCTGAAATGCACTATTGGATTCAAAAAGGGAATTTTTAATTATAGCTATTTTTTCATTATAAATAGCTCCACCAAACTGTTTAGCCCTATTAGAACTTAAAATTACACTATTTAAAGCAATATTAAGTTTATTGTAAATAGCTCCACCCCAAGTGGAAGCTACATTTTCATGAATCTGTGAGCTTTCAACAGATAAGTTTAAATCATTATAAATAGCACCACCAACATCACTAGCAGTGTTTGATTTTATAGTAGTCTGTTTTAAATTTAATATTCCGTTATTGTAAATTGCTCCACCTTTAGAAGCAGAATTATTAATAATATCAACATCATCAATATCTACACAACATCCTTTAAATCCGTTAATATAACAAGCACCACCACGATTAGCGATATTGTTGGAAATAGAAGTATTAGTTACAGATGAGTGTAAAAGAGCAAAGTAAATTCCTCCACCATCATATTTAGCAACATTATTATTGACAATGGAATCTTTTAAATCAATAGATCCCATACTTATATCAATACCACCACCACGTTCAGCAATATTGTTTTCAATGGTCATATTTTTCATTTTAGCAGTAGCTCTTGTTTCAACGGTGATTCCTCCACCCCATTGACCAGAATTGTTTTTAACAATACAATTCTCAGCAATTAGTGTGAATTCAGATACATAAATTCCACCGCCCTGTCTTGCAGAGTTATTTAAAAATATTGAGTCATATATTTCACATGCACCCCAACTTTTAACTCCTCCACCTAAATCGGAAACATCATTAGAAATGAATTTGGAATTGTGAATAATCAAACCTCCGCGATTATTATAAATTCCACCACCCCTAGCTGCGGAATTATTGTAAAAAGAACAGTTATAGACTAAAAATTCACCAAATCTATTATAAATCGCACCACCTTCAAGACAGGAGTTATTTGTAAAAGTTGTATCAACAATTTTTAAATACCCTACATAATTATCAATAGCTGCACCAAAACTTCCACGATTTGCATCAAATAAAGAATTTGTTACTATTAATTTTCCAGTATTACGAATAGCACCAGTTTCAGCATAGGTATTTTGAATTACAGAATCAGTGATACTTAAAACACCTAAATTAAAAATAGCTCCACCTTCTGTTGAATTATAACCATTAGTAAAAGTCAATCCCCTAAAATTAACATTAACATCCTTGGATATTAAAAAGATGCTTGACTTATCACTAGCATTTAAAACAGTTTTAGAAGAATCCACCCCATATATATTAATGGATTTATCAACGACAATTGGAGTTCCATTACCATAATAGGTTTTATTTTCAAGATATATTGAATCACCAGGCTTTGCATTATCAATCATTACCTGAATAGATTCAAAATCATCATTTGTAACATTCATTGTTGAATTATCTTCTTGTGCATATACAACCCCGACAAACAACATTGAAAAAATTATCAAAAAAAGCATGAAAGCTTTAAAATTTTTATTAATTTGCATACCCCCAATCAATTGATTAAAAAATCATATGATTCAATATTATTTTTATTTCGATATATAATATAAATATTATCGAAATAATTTTATTACATAAATAGTCATTATTTTGCAAATTAAATAACAATTAACATTAATTTAATTAATAATACGATTAAAATAAAATTTTAATTAAAATAATAAAAAAATAATTGAATTTTCTAATAAAAACCCTAATTTAAAAAAATAAAACGATATAAATATTATTATATATAGAGTAGTAAAGATGTATATATGAGAAATAATAATTTTCTCCAACAACCTTGCGGAGGTGAAAATATTAAGTTCAAAAAGATAATTCCGGTAATTATGTTTTTAATTGTTCTAACAACAATTACATCTGTAAGTGCAATACAAGATAATTCTACTGACAATACTCTTTTAAGTCCTGACGAAATCAGTTTAGATGAAAAGTCATTGGATTTGAAAGATAAAATTATTAATGCTCAAAATGGAGATGAAATATTAGTTTCTCCTGGAACTTATAATATTCATAACATCACTATTACTAAGAATATTACTATTCAGGGAAAAGGAAATCCAAATAACATCATAATTGATGGAAATAAGAAATCTTCTATTTTTTTAATTAATGATCCTACAGTACATGTCACATTTAAGAATTTAACATTCATAAATGGATTATCATATAATTTTGGTGGTGCAATATGTATCAATACAGGAAATGTGTATGTAGACAATTGTCGTTTTATCAATAACTCAGCTCTTGACAATACAAATGCAGGTGCAATATCTGCTTATGGAACTGAGGAATATAAAGCGTACCTTTTTGTAAATAACACATTATTTATGAACAATCATGCAGATCACGATGGTGGAGCAGTAACAACATGTTATGCAAGATCAGATATGTTCAATTGTGTTTTCATAAATAATACTGCTGTTAGAGATGGTGGTGCCATAAGAGTTAGTGTTAAAGGATTTGGTCGTGTAGAAGATTGTATTTTTATGTACAACCATGCTGACGAATGGGGAGGAGCATATTACAGCTGGTCAGGAAGTTCTGTAATTAATAGATGTATATTTATGAACAATACTGCAGGAACAAATGGTGGAGCAGTAATGGTTTCAGGAAACATGGATCTTAAAAATTCCATTATTATAAACAATACTGGAGGAAAAACTGGAGGTTCTTTTTACATACAAGAACCAATGTATGAAGCAAAAACATACATTAATGTCCACGATAACCTTATTACAGATAATAACTCACCTAAAGGTCAGGAAGTATATATCAAATGGAAACATTCAGAAAATTTATACCCTAACTTCAACAATAATGATTGGGGATCTGAAGACCCGAATGATTACAAAGTAAATGACCCAGATAATGTTACTTCAAGAATTAAAGTAAGTGCAACTAAAGATAAATCTAATTTATTAAATGAATTGAATTTTAATGCATTAAATAAATATTATGATTTAATTAAACAACACTTCCCAGAAAATTATTTAGAAGACATTAAAAAACAAGCGGATAAAACCAATAAAAAAGAAAATACAACTAAACCAAACAACGAGCCTTCAAATAAAACTGAAGATAATATATATTCTTCAATGCGTAATTCTACTAAGAATTCACAACAGAATGCTCAAAATAATATGCCAAGTAATATTGCAGGTTATTTAAATCCAACCGCACCATCAGGAGAAGATAAGCAAGCATATGAATTAAATAAAACAGATGTTTCCAAATCACAATCTCCAAAATTAGAATATGTGGCTCTTTGTTTAGTTATATTAGCAATATTAGTTATTGGTTATAGAAGAGAAAAACGTAAAGATAAATAGTTATTTTAGCTGTTTATCTATTTTTTATTTTTTTAAAAATTTTAGGATAAAAAAAGAAGAAAGAATGATGAATTATTGTTTAGATCTCATTTCTTCAATATCTTTACGATAATATAATCCTAATGTTAATAATATTAACGTAATGATTACTATAAGACCTTTAACTTTGAAGAATTCATCATCTTCGATTACTATTTGTTTTGTTACTGATTGTGAAGCGCCAGATGCACCACCACTACTTTCAGATGCACCTATTTGACCCACATCTTGAGCTTGAGATACATCGTTTACGGGATTACTATTAGGTTCCATGTTTTGAGCACTTGAACTATTTCCAGTATTGTCACCAGATGTTTGTGAAGTACCATTACCTTGATTTGCCCCATTACCATTTCCTTCACCGTCGCCATCACCATCACCATAATTGATGTCAGGATAGCTGAAAGTTGGAGATTGTCCATTTTGTGGAGTTTTAGACGGAGTATTTGAATCGTAAACATTTTTTCTGTTTGTACGATCAACTGTAGATTTAATAATATCTGCATCAGCAGCAGATACAGTAAATGTTCCAACTCCTCCTTTTATTGTAACTGTTGCAGTTTTTCCATCACTAGTTTTATAGGTTAAAACTCTATCTGGAAGTAAACTTGCAATTTGACCATTTGAATCAACAAATGATGCTTGGAATTGGTTTTTACCAATTTGAGTTACAGTAAATTTCAAATTGTTAGTTTTAATTTTAGGACATAATAATCCATCATCTGTATACCAGTTATCCCCTACAGACAAACGGTCAACACCAGCATAGGATTTAGCTTCAACTTGGACATGAGAATTTCCAAAGATTGCATTATAACTGATTTCTTGATCTTTAATCTGAGTATATTCCTCTTCAAAACTAACACCAGAAACACTGTTAGTTATGACATTAGATTGAATTTTATATGTACCTACAGAATTAATGGATACTCCACTAACTTTATTTGCATCAATGGTATTTCCTTTAATATTAATATTATCTCCTGCATTATAAATGCAAACACCATCCCAGCTATTTCCATTGATTGTATTTTTAGTAATATGGACATTAACAGGACCAGTTTTATAATATTTTTTATTAAATTCATTGGTTAATAAAATACCATAACGAGCATTCTTTGAAATAGTATTGTTATCAATATAAGTAGTATCAGATTTTGTTAAGACTACTCCATTTGCACCATTGTTAATAATAACATTAGCGATAATGTAAGAGTTTTCAGTTGAATAAAATACAATACCGCATTTACCGTTTTTGTAAATACTGTTTTTGGTAATATTGAGATATTTTGTATTAGATGCAGTAATACCTATACCATCAACAGTTACATGGTTATTTAAGATTCTTACATAATCCGCATCATTAACAACAATTCCATCACCACTTCCTTGGATTTTAAATCCCATAACAATTGAATAGGAAGCGGCTTTTCCTTTAATTGTAATAACCGGAGAATTGGAGCTTGATTGTAATACTGTGCTTGCAGTGGAAATTAATGTAAGGCGTTTGTCAATTATCAAATTAATATCTGAATAACTAGAACCTTTAAATATTATCACATTATTTTCTTTAGCATTATTTATAATATTCTGGATTTCAGAGTTACTTAATCCACTTTCAACAACACGAGTATTATTCATTGTAACAATAGTTGATTTTGAGGAAGGATTATACTTGGAATCTCCTAAAAATTTAGATGAAATTTGATATGATCCATCTACCAGATTAATTTTTAAAAGAGCAATACCATGTGAATTAGTAGTTTTTTCATAATTAACCCCTTTAATGGTAAATATAATTTTAGCATTTGAAATGGATTTATTATTTGCATCTACTAATTTAATTTTAAAGTAATCACCTTTCACATCAAGTGTATCATTACTAATGACATCAATATGAGTATCTATTTTATCCGAAGTGCTTAGTTTAGCCACATCAGATTTTAAAAGATAACTACTATTTTGAGATGATACTAAATCAGTTGAATTATCAATTTCTTGAGCAAAGCAAATGTTTAATGAAAATAATAAGCATAGAACTAATATAATCACGAAACATTTTCGCATTTTTCACCCCCTGATTCCATTACACAATAAACCATGGGAAACGAAGATATCTGCAAGTAATTATTAGCAAATATCCAACCAAAGATTTATTATTATAATATTGCTCTACCTGAATATATAAACATATCGAAAATAAGTTATTTTGAAATAAAATAATTAATTAGAAATAAATAAAATAAAAAAATAACATTAATCAGCTTTTAAACAAGATATTATTAACTAAAAATAATTAAAATAAAAAAATAAAAAAAATAAGTAGAAAAAAGGAATAATGATATAAATTAATCTTCAATTAATTCATAATATGATTCTTCAGCACAGGATCTGCATACCGGCCTTCCACCTCTAAGTACATGACGACCGTCAGATACTTTTTCACCACATACAGAACAAAATGTAGTAGTATAAGGCTTGCCTGGCATGTCTCCTGGACCTAATTCAATTCTTACTTTATCTACTTTGAATAATTCTTCAGGAGGAGTTCTTCTAAAACGAGCAATCATTTCTTCTTTTGTTTCTTCATCTTTGAACTTTTTATTAGCATCAGCGTCAGTAATTCTTAAAGCTTCACCAGTGTCCTGATTGTAGAAAGTAGCTGCAAATTTACCGTAGTACATTTGTTTAAGGCTTCTTTTACCCATAGAACAGCCAGTTACAGATTGTACTGCATCAGACATACATCTGTCAATTTCTAAAAATACAATTAAATTTTTATTTCTTTTGTTAAGCTCCATTCCGAGTAATTCCATACCATACATTGCTAATTTAGTTCCAATAGCTATTCCACCACAGACGTGTCCGTGGAATTCTGCTGCTTTTGCTAATTGTTCATCATAATCTTGTTCATTCATACAATCACCTTATAAATCTAATTTTAAATTTGTTTTAAGAGGAACACATACTTTCCTGTTGTCCTCTAATTCAACTAATTTTACATCAATTGAATATGCTTTTCTTAAATTTTCTTCATTTACAACTTCATCAGGACTTCCAAAGTCAACAAACCCACCATCTTTCATAATAGCTACTTTATTTGAGCTTAAAAATGTATGATCCGGGAAATGTGAAGACATTATAACGGAAATACCTGCTTTAGCTAAATTATCAACAATTTCTAAAAGTTTAATCTGATTTCCAAAATCCAAGTGAGAAGTTGGTTCATCCAATATCAATATGTCCGGTTGCTGACACAATATTCTTGCTAAAAAGACCATTTGTCTTTCCCCACCACTTAGATTGGTATAATCCTTATCTTTGAGATATTCAATACCTAAAGTTTTTAGGGCATTTAGTGCAATTTCAATCTCTTTATCACGAGGTGCATCAGTTAATGCCAAATAAGGAGCTCTTCCCATTACAACAACATCAATCACTTTAAATGGAAATGAAGGAGTATGAGTTTGAGGAATATAACCGATATTTCTGGAAATTTCCTTAAATGACAATTTTTTAATGTTTTTTCCTTTAATTAGAATTTCACCAGAAGAAATATCATGTAAACCATTAAGACATTTAATCAAAGTAGTTTTTCCAGTCCCGTTTGGTCCTAAAATACACAATACATCACCTTTATCAAGAGAAAAGCTAATATCAGAGAAAATCTCTTCATCATCATATGAAAATGAGATGTTTTTAACTTCAAATAACTTATCTACGCCCATTCTGAATACCCTCTTTTAAGTAAGTATAAAAATATTGGTACTCCAATAATTGCAGTTAAAACACCTATTGGAATTTCAATTGAAATTAGAGCACGTGAAATATTATCAATCAACAATAAGAAACTTGCACCAAGACTCAAAGATGCTGGAATTAATATTCTGTTATCAGAACCAACGACCATACGAGCCATATGTGGAATTACAAGTCCAATCCAACCGATAATACCACTTATAGACACTGCAGCTGAAGTAAGTAAAGTACAACCAATAATAATTAATAATCTGACTCTTGAGGGGTTTATACCTAAAGATTGTGCTTCTTCATCACCCATTGCAAGTAAGTTCATATTCCATCTTAAAGCAAATAGGATTATCATACCTAAAGCAACAGGAACTAAAATCATGATTAATTTATCCACAGTTACAGAAGCTAAACTACCCATAAGCCAATATACAATTTCTGGAAGTTTATCATTTGGATCAGCTACAAATTTTATAGCAGATACCAAAGCACTGAAGAATGCTGAAATAGCAACCCCTGATAAAACTAGCACTAATATTCCACCAGATTTATATGCTTTTGAAAGCATGTAAGTAATTGAAACAGAAATAATTCCAAAAATAAATGCAAATATTTGAGTAACAACACCAACACCACTTATTAAAATAGCTAATGCTGCTCCAAATCCTGCACCATTAGATACTCCAAGTAAATCTGAAGATACAAGTGGGTTTTTAAAAATACTTTGAAATGCAACTCCTGCCATTGCAAGAGAAGAACCAACAACAAAAGCCCCGAGTATCCTTGGAAGCCTAATTTCAAAAACAATAGTTGTTATTGTTGGTGAAACTTCACATTGTGGAAATATCGGACATAACAATGTATTTATAACATCAAAAGGAGCTATTGGATATCTTCCAAGCAAAAATGATGCGAAAAATAAAATAATTGGAAGGAAAATTAAAAGTAAAATACTAATAATTTCCTTTGATTCTTTATCCATAATTATTACCTACAAGTTTGACTCCTTAAGTCCTGAGCCGGTTAAAATTTCTTTTGCTTGATCATCACTTAAATCATAATGATAGAAATTACTGTAGAACTCTTTAGTTGTATCTACCATGTTAATTTCCTTATAATCTTCAGGATAAATGACTTTAGCAGTCCATGGAAGACCAATAATCATATTAGCACCAATCGGATTGTCAAACCATTTGAATGGAGATTGTGGAGATACATAAACATCTTTATTTTTAACAGCTTTCAAATGAGCCCAGTTAGGATTTTTATATACACTATTATAGAAGTCCATATTATTGGTTATAATAACATCAGGATCCCATTTAATTACTTGTTCAATAGATACCTGTACACCACCAGTAGTATTTCCCTGATTTAGTGCATCTGCAACATTTTTTCCACCTACACAGTCAATTAACTGACCATGAGCTGCACCGGACGGATAAGTTTTTAAACCATCAGAACCAGCGGCATAGAAAACTGTTTTCTTATCACCATCAGATAATTTAGCAGATTTTTCCTCAACCATCTTCAAATATTTGTTATTGAAATCATTGAGCTGATTTGCTTTGTCTTTAGCACCAATCAAATCACCCATAAATGAAATAGAATTATTTAATGATTTAATATTAACAGTATCCTGAACACCAACAACAGGAATATCACCAAATTTGCTTTGACGTTCATCAACTATTGACAAATCGTTGTTTCCACCTTCATCAGTAGACTCCAAGACAACATCAGGCTCTGCTGCAATAAATTCTTCATAGTTTCCATCCTGTGTACCATACCATCCACCAACAACTGGTAAATTAGCATATTGGAATGGAACATATTTTAATTCTTCATCAGTCCATTGGAAATTAACTGCTTTTAATTTGTCTGGAGCAATCATATATACTACAGTAGTCAATGGTGGAGAAGTAGCTATAACATTTTTAACTTCCATAGGAACTTTTACTGTCCTATTTACCATGTCAGTAATATTTTTAGAACCTTCAACACCATCAGAAGAAGGAGCTAAAAATAACTGAGTAGCAACACCAAGTACTGCTAAAACAACCAACATTAAAATAATCACTTTAACCTTTTTTTCCATTAAATCCCCCAAAAAAATATTTCGATGTTACTATTTATTCACCAAGACATTAAAAAAGTTTTCCATAAAATTTTAAATAAAAAATAATTAAAAAAATTGGTTGAAAATTAAATTTAGCAATTATAAATTTACTTAATTAGAAATTGGATAAAAAATATATTGAATTAATGGAAAATAAACAAAAATCACGTTATTAATTAATTAACAACGACAATACTAAAACTATAAAATATTTAAAGTTCTAATATAAAACAGAGGTGTAAAAATGTCAGATATCAAAAAAATAGACGAATTATTATCTAAAGCAGAAGTATTCTACCTTGCAACCGTTGATGGAGATAAACCAAAAGTAAGACCTCTTGGATTCCATTTACTCCACGAAGACAAAATCTATTTTGGAATAGGTACATTTAAAGATGCTTATAAACAAATTGAAAACAATCCTAACGTTGAGATAAGTGCATGGGATGGAGAACATATCTTAAGATATTATGGAGTTGCTGATTTAACCAAAAATGAAGAAGTAGTCGAAAAAGCTTTCGAATTAATGCCAGAAATAGGTGAAATATACAAATCAAATGGCTGGGAAATGGGCGTATTTTTCCTTAATGATGCAACTGCAGAAATTAGAAATATGTTTGCTGTAGAAGAATCATGTGAATTTAAATATTAATGTTTAAAACATTAATATCTATTTTTTATTATTTCCAATGCATTTGATGCTCTTGGAACACCAATATATGGTAATATTGCTCTTAAAACTGAAATTAATTTTTCCCCATCATTACCAACAGCTAAATTAGATTCAATATTGGATTCAAGTTGATTTTCACATCCACCATGAGATACAAGAAGAGAAAATGCAATTAACTGTTTTTCGCACTCGCTTAAACCACCATCATAAATATCATCAAAGCAGAAACTTTCAAAATGATTTTTATTTACTTCATCTTTAGCAACATACTGGCTTTCAAGAGGATACTCGATATCTTTCATGTCAAATACTTTAGATACAACACCAAAGAAGTTATGTGCTTTTCCAAATCCAACATAAACAACTGACTGGTAAAGCAATTGTTTTACTTCAACAGGAGTTATATCCATATCCAAAGAAGCTTTTAAAATCTTTTTAAAAGCTTTAGGTGACTGACAGCCAATTAATGAGGCCAATATAACTAAAATAGATTCTTTTTTTGATAATAATGAATTTTCAAAAACTTCCTCAAATGCAAAGTTTTCAAATTTTTCATGAAATTCAGGATCTCTTTTTTTAAAAGCAGTAAAATAAGCAAACAATTCTTTCATGAAAATAGTATTTAATAATAATATATAATAAAATTATTGAAAAAAAGAAAAATTAATAAAGAAGAATTAATCTCCTTTATTCCAGTTTACAATACCATAACCAACGCATAAAGCAGTAGATAGGATAATTCCAACATATACTCCCCAAATCATTGGGTCTTCAATTCCTAAAAATCCCATTATGCATCACTTCCTTTATTATCGATGTTTTCAAATGCTTTATCAATAACTTCTTGTTCAAGAGGTTTTGTAAGTAAACTTACAACAATTGTAAATAAAGCAGAGATAGGTACTGCAATTAACATTACATCAATAAACGGCCATGGTGCTGCAGGAAGTAAAGTTTCTACTCCGAAAATGAATTTACAAATTCCAAGTCCTACAGCAGTCTTTTTGAATACAAACATTAACCAGAATAAGCTGACAAATGTTCCGGATACAATTCCTGAAATAGCTCCGAGTCTTGTAACTCCTTTCCAGTAAAGAGCAGCCAAGAACACTGGTAAAAATGCTGCTGCACAGATTTCAAAGAACAAACTTGTTCCGAGTGCAACTACACTTCCAGGAAGTATGAATGCCATTACTAATGCTAAGACAATAGCTATTAAAATACCGATTCTTGTAATAGTTACCTGATCTACAGGTTGTTTGGTTTTGTCTCTTAAAGTTCCGTAGATATCTACACCAAAGGAAGTACCTTGAGTGTGTAATTGTGAAGATATTGTAGACATTGCTGCTGCAATTAATGAAAGTAAGAAAACATATACAAACCATTCAGGTAATGCCATGGTAATAAATGTTGGAATAACTTTATCAATGTTTCCTCCAACAACATCTACTGCGATTTTACCTAATTTATCAAAGAAGTATACATTTGATAAAGCTCCAACGATATAAGCAGTAGTTGGCATGATTGCAATGAAAATACCACCAATTAAAACAGATCTGTTTAATTCTTTGTCGGATTTAACAGTCATGAATCTTACAATTAATGAAGGTTGAGCAAGAACCCCAATACCTACACCAATAAGGGTTGAAGATACAAGTGACCACCAGAATGGAGTTCCAAATTCCGGAAATGCTGTCCATCCTGTTCCTCCTGTTGCAGTAGCACTGGCCGGATAGAGATGTACCATGTTTGTTAATGCTGAGTTTGCATTTTCAACACCACCAAACATCCAATATACGAATACAAGCAAGAATACCATAGCTACTACCATAATACTTCCTTGCAATGCATCAGTATACATTACACCACGAATACCTCCGAACAATACATAGAATGTAATAATAATTGATAATATGAGAAGTGCAATACTGAAATTAATCAAAAGAGATGATTCCAAGAATCTTGCAGCTCCAATCAATACAACAGCTGCATAAAGTGGCATTGCACAAAAGATAATCAATCCAGAGAAATAGTGGATAAATTTACTGTTGAAACGTTTACCTAAAAATTCAGGAAATGTTAATGAATCAAGAGCATGTCCCATTCTACGAGTTCTTTTACCTAAAAATACAAATGCTATGAATACACCGACAATGATGTTTAAGAATGCTAACCATAAAACACTCATACCATATTGACTTGCAACTCCCCCAAAACCGACGATAGCTGCTGTCGAGATGAATGTCGCACCATAACTCATTGCCATGATGAAAGGATGTGTATCCTTACCAGCAAGCATGAAATCCTCAGATGAATTTGTTTTTTTGTATGCGTAATACCCAACAAATACAAGTGCGAATATGTAAAGTATAAATACGATTGTTAAAATCATTACGTCCATAAATAATACCTCAAAATAGAAATATACATTAATAATTATCTAATTAGTAGGTATATAAATATTGCTTAAAATGGCCATAATTTCACGAATTACAACTAATTATACGATAATTAACATTTCTAACCGTTCCACATACAATTCCATCATAATTATACTTAAATAACAAAGATATTGACTCATCCAATGTTAATTCAACACTTTTTTCAAGAAAAATCTGAATATTCAAATCACATAACATTTGAGTATAGATCACATTTTTTAATTTTTCAGCATTTTTTAAATCAATATCTTTTAATTCATTAACCATCTTAAGACAGTCATCATATTTTTTAGAAAAAACCTTAAGCACAAATGGAACCATCATAGTCGCAAAATCATCAAAATTTTGATCTAAAAGCATGTTTCCACATTCATTCATCATTTGCTTATCATCTATAAATGTTGAAAGCAGTGATTTTTCAAGAAGTGCACCAACATGATTTTCATCAATTTCCAAAATCATATTACAATATTTTAAGGATTTTTCATACTTTTTAATTAAAGTACATAGCTTCATCAAATCAGATAGCTCATCTGTATTGCATATATCAACAATTCGTTCAACATTATCAAGAGCACTACCCATATTACTTAAATCATCTAAAAAATAATGACATTTAGTTTTATCTATCCAAAACAATAATGCATAAGGATTATCACAAATCAGGAGATTTATAATTGTTAGTGCATCACTAAAGCATCCCAAATTCATTAAACAGTTATATTTAAGCATTAAAGCAAATTTGTAATCCTCATCATCACTTCCAATTTCTTCTAAAATATCCAGTGCCTGTTCAAAATTTCCCCCATCAAATTCCCCCATAGACTGTTTTAGCTTTAAATTCAAATAATCACCAATTTAATTTAAATTAAAGTATTATAAATAGTTTTTTTGAAAAATAAAATAAAAATTAATCTTTATTTATGATTTTACACTCTTAAAACAATAATAAAGCCAATCAATTATACAAAAGAACAAATATTTATAATAACCAACACAAATAATTAAACATAGTGAAAAAATGATAAACTAGTGATACTATGTTTTGGGATAAAAAAGCCGAATGTATGAGTAAAGATGAAAAAGAAAAAGTACAGCTCGAAAGACTTCAAAAGACTGTAAAACTCGCATATGAAAATGTAGAGTTTTATAAAAAAAGATTTGATGAAATCGGTTTGAAACCAGAAGATATCAAAACCTTAGAAGATATTGAAAAAATACCATTTACTACAAAAAGCGATTTAAGAGAAGCTTACCCATTAGGATTACTTGCAGTTCCTCGTGAAGACATCGTAGAAATTCACGCATCATCCGGAACAACTGGAAAACCAACAGTTACTGCATACACCCAAAATGATTTAGATATTTGGGGAGAATGTATTGCACGTGGTCTTAAAATGACTGGAGCTGAAAAAGATAACATTATTCAAAACGCATACGGATACGGATTATTCACAGGAGGATTTGGAATTCACCACGGAGGAAACAAAATGGGTGCAATTACAGTACCTATCTCTGCAGGAAATACCAAAAGACAACTTGATACTATGGTTGATTTCCAAAGTGATATCTTAACCTGTACTCCTTCTTATGCAATGTACCTTGGAGAATCCCGTGAAAAAGCAGGAATCCCATTAGAAGACATTAATTTAAAAGCAGGAATCCACGGAGCTGAAATGTGGACTGACGAAATGAGAAAAAGAATTGAAGCATCTCTTGGAATTAAAACCTACAACATTTATGGTTTAACAGAAGTTATGGGACCTGGAGTTGCTCAGGAATGTGGTGAACAAGATGGAATGCACATTCAAGATGATCATTTCTATCCTGAAATCATTAACCCTGAAACCGGTGAAACCTTAGATTATGGTGAAAAAGGAGAACTTGTTTTAACTTCCTTAACCAAAACTGGAATGCCTATTTTAAGATTCAGAACCAAAGACTTAACTTCATTAGTTGGTGAAACCTGTGGATGTGGAAGAACCACCGTTAGAATGACCAGAATCACCGGTAGAAGTGACGACATGTTAAAAATCAAAGGTGTAATGGTATTCCCATCTCAAATTGAAAAAGCGTTACTTAAAATCGAAGGAATCAGTCCAAACTACATGATTCATGTAACAAGACCGGATATTTTAGATGAAGTAGAAGTTAAAGTTGAAGCATCAAAAGAATTGTTCTTCGATGAAATGAAAGAAATGGAAAAAGTTGAAAAACAAATCCAAGCTTCCATCAGATCTGAAACCGGACTTAGAGTCGATGTAACAATCTGTGAACCTGAAACCCTTCCAAGAAGTGAAGGTAAAGCAGTTCGTGTAATTGATGAAAGGAATTTTGAATAAGGTGATAGCATGGCAGTAAAACAAATTTCAATTTTTATAGAAAACAAAGAAGGTAGAATTAAAAAAGCAATCGACACTTTAGCACAACAAAACATTAATATCCGTGCTCTTTCAATTGCAGATACTACAAAATATGGAATTTTAAGATTGATTGTTTCTGATAACAAAAAAGCTATCGCTGCACTCGAAGACAACGGTTTTGTTGTAAGAGAAAATGAAGTTATCATCATAGCAGTTCCAGATGAACCTAACGGATTAAACTCAACATTAGCAGTATTTGATGAAAAAGGAATCAATTTAGAATACTTATATGCATTTGTAAGTTCTAAAACTGATGAAGCTATTGTTGTTATGAGATTAGAAAATATGGACCAAGCTATTGAAGCATTACAAGATAGTGACGTTTCCATATTAGATGAAAACGATATTAAAAACTTATAGAAAAGATTTAATCTTTTCTAAACTATTTTTTATTAAAATTTATTTAAAAAAAAAAGAATAAAAAAAGATAGCTACATTTCTTTTAACATGTGAGCTATATCTTCTTTTGAGTAGCCTAAACGAACAAATAGGCTTTTAATTGGTTCCTTATCAGGAATTACCCCTAAATCTCTCCATTTTTTGAAATCATTTTTCATAATGGAATTGATTAACAATTGAATAGTAATTAAATCATCACTTTTAACAGCAATAAAAGCTGATTCATTAGCAAAGACATTTTCTGGGTCAATTAAAGTTAATCTTCCATCAGCATCTTTTTTAATAATTGCATTGTCGATTTGATATGCCATAATACCACACTTCAATCTAAACTTTATTTTAAATAGTATTTAAATTAACCTTTAATGGATTTGTATCCACTTTCAATTGCTTTAAGATTCATGTCATGGAATTTAGGTTTTAAATTATTTTTCATAGCTTCAATAACTGATTCTTTAGTTAATGGGAACTTGTCATCAGCTGTTACTGCACCTAAAAGAACCATATTCAATGCAAGTACGCTTCCAGCATCAATAGCTAATTGAGTTCCGTCAATTGGAAGAACATACTTAAAATTTTCTTTTAAAGTTTTAGTAATCTCATCAACATTTGGATATTGCTTGTCAGATGAAGATGGAATAATCGGATGAGTATTATAGACAATTTTGGTTTCACTGTTTACTTTGTCCAATCCTCTTATTGTTTCAATTGGTTCAAATGAAAGCAACATATCTGCACCCTGTTTAGGAATAATGGATGAGTTATAACCACCTATTTTTAATTCAGTAGAAACAGATCCCCCTCTTTGGGACATACCATGAATTTCACTCATTACTACATCCAAACCTTGGTTCATTGCAGCTTCACCGATAATTGTTGAAGTTTTGATAATTCCTTGACCCCCAACACCACAAATATAAATACTATAATGATTATTCATTTTTCTCACCTACCATCCTCTAAAGCACCATATTTACAAACTTGTATACATGCAGAACATCCGTCACATTGTGCTTCGTCAATAGTTATTTTTCCGTTGATTTTAGAAATAGCAGGACATGCTAATTCAGATACACATTTGTCACAGTCATTACAATTACTTTCAACTAATTTAACAGGAGGTTTTCTAGTTAAACCTTTGATTAAAGTACATGGAGCTTTTGATATAATTACTGCCGCATCATTTCTTTCAAATGCTTCTTTATAGGTTTTAACAACTTGTTCTAAGTTAAATGGATTGATTACACGTACATAATCACAGCCACAAGCTAAAGCTAATTTACGAATAGATACTTCAGGAGCTTCATCTCCCATACCGTCAACTGGAATACCTGGGTTTGGCTGACCTCCAGTCATTGCAGTGATTCTGTTGTCCAATACAGTTAAAACAAAGTTGTGTTTGTTGTGTACTGCATTTATCAATGGAGAAATACCACTGTGGAAGAATGTAGAATCTCCAATGAAGCTTGCTACTTTCTGGTCAGTTGAAACTGAAAATCCACATCCGTCTCCAACACTTGAACCCATAGATAACAAGTAATCAGCTGCGTTGTAAGGTGGGTTGATACCTAATGTGTAACATCCAATATCTGAAGCAAATACAACATCATTTGGTGATAATCCCAATTCTTCAATTGCAACGTTTATTCCATAATACATTGCTCTGTGAGGACAACCTGCACATAAAACAGGAGCACGGGAAGGAATATCTTCACTTAATTTTTCCAAACTTTGAGAGAATGAAATTTCTTTATCCTCTTTGAAGTTTAATACTTTGTTTAATCCATCAGCAACAATATCTGAATTAAATTCATGATAAATTGGGAAAGTTCCATCTAATTTACCGTGAACTTGAACGTTGAGGTTTTTAGAAGCAACACAAACTAATGTGTCTCTTTCAATGATTGGATCAACTTCTTCTACAATAAATACTTCATCAACATCATTTAAGAATTCAGCAACCTTGTCCTGAGGGAAAGGATATGAGAATCCTAATTTTAAGATTTTAATATCCAAATCGTTGAATTTTACAACATCATGAGCGTAATTAAATGCACTGCTTGAAGCTATTAAACCGTATTTTTTATCAGAGCCAATTTCACAGTTGAAATCTGATTTATTTGATACATCTTCAATTTTGTGGATTTTATCCCAAAGTTTTACGTGCATATCTCCAGCAAATGCTGGTACTGGAACGTATTGTGATGGGTCTTTGTTGAAATGACCTCTCTTCCAGTGGTCATCGCAGTTTGATGAGTTATCTTTAACGTCTCCAAATTCAACAACACCTCTCATGTGAGATACACGAGTAGTGGTTCTAACAATAACAGGTAAGTTGAACTGTTCTGATAAATCAAATGCATATTTAACCATATCTTTTACTTCTTGACAGTTTGATGGTTCTAAAATAGGCACATTTGCCAATTTTGCATAGTTACGTGTGTCTTGTTCATTTTGAGATGAGAAAAGAGATGGATCATCAGCAGATAAAATAACCATTCCACCATTTACGCCAGAATAAGCAGTTGTCATAAATGAATCTGCTGCAACATTCATACCAACATGTTTCATAAATGTAAATGACCTAAGACCGGATGCTGCTGCAGTTGCTGCAACCTCCATTGCAACTTTTTCGTTAGTAGAAAACTCGAAATAAATATTAGCATCCTTAGCCAATACAGACAATACATTTCCAATCTCTGATGAAGGAGTTCCTGGATATGTAGCTGCAATAGAAATACCTGCTTCGATAAGTCCTCTTACAGCCGCTTCATTACCTAGTAAAAATTGTTTTTCACCAGCAGCTCCTGTGACTAATTCTTTTAAATTCATTGTATTACTCCTCAAATAATCGTTAATATATTATATATTTACTCTAAATTATATAAGATTTATTAAATTATCCAAAAAAATAATGAAAAAATAGACTTATGTCAATTTTTTAAATATTCATAGTAAATATAATATATTGTTAAGATACAAAGATAATTACAGAATAAATTATAACTTCATTAATTTATTTTGGAGAGAAATGATGATTAAAGTTTATGTTTCAAGATTTAATAGCGAAACTGATAAAGAACCACATTTAGAATGTTATGAAATCGAAAAAACAAAACATATGAAGGTTCTTGACGCGCTTCAAGCTATTAATGAAAAATATGATGCAGATATTAGTTTTAGAAGCTCATGTAGAGCAGGACAATGCGGATCATGTGGGATTCTATTTAAAGGAAATGGAGCTCTTGCTTGTCAAAAAGAAATTAAAGATGGTGCAATTATTGAACCTCTTAGATTCCCAGTCATTAAAGACTTAATTGTCGATAAATCAAGCATAGAAGCTAAAGTACAGGATTTACAACTATCTCTTCAATGCGATCACAAATGCAGTGAAATAGATTCAAGTATTAAAAAAGACGATACAGCAGACACCAAAAAGGTAAGAAGTTGTATTGAATGTTATTCCTGTTATTCAACCTGTCCTGTTGTTAATATTGCAACAGAAGAATTTGGTGGACCTTATCTTATGAGATATATCAATAAATTTGAGACTGACCCTAGAGATAACTTCGATAGACTTAAAGAAGCACTTGACGAAGGTTTATACAACTGTACCAGCTGTGGAAAATGTTTATCAGTATGTCCTAAAAACATTAACACCTTTGGTGATGCAATAGAGAAAATGAGAGCACTTGCAGTTGCAAATGGTTCAGGCCCACTCCCAGAACATGTTGCATTTAAAGAAAATGTATTAAACAATGGTAGATCAGTTAAAAAGAGTAAAACCTCATTTATTGAAGAAGCTACCAACAATACTGGTTCAAAAGTAGCATTCTTTACAGGATGTATGGTTGATTACAGATTCCCAGAACTTGGTCACAAATTAGTTAGAATTCTAAAAGAAAATGGAATAGACATAGATGTTCCTGAAGGCCAAGTATGTTGTGGTTCTCCTCTTTTAAGAACCGGTCAAACCGATGCTGTTCAAAAACTCGTTGATACAAACAAAGAAGTTTTCAAAGACTATGATACTGTTGTTACTGTCTGTTCAGGCTGTGGATCTACTTTAAAAAATAACCACCCAGACTATGGTTCAAAACTCAATGTAATGGACATCAGTGAGTTTTTAGTAGATAAACTTGATGAAAGTAAACTCAAAGAAGTTAATATGACTGTTACATACCACGATCCATGTCATTTAGGCAGAGGACAAGGCATTAAAGATGCGCCAAGAGACATTATTGAAAAAATACCTGGTGTTGAATTTAAAGAAATGTTATACCCTTGCCAATGCTGTGGTGCTGGTGGTGGAATCAAATCTGGAAAACCTGAAATCGCAATGGAATTATCCAAATCAAAAGCAGAAATGATTGTAGATACTGGTTCTGATAGTGTTGTTAGCATTTGTCCATTCTGTAAACGTAATATACAAGACGGATTAAATGCAATAGGACGTGAAGATATAAAATGTATCCACATTCTTGAATTGTTAGATAAAGCTTACGAATAGTTAATATTGGAGTTGATTAAAATAGGAGATACTGCAGTTAGTGAAGAACAGGTAGTTGAAACTACCACTATGGACTCATCTAAACAAAAAGAGGAATCTGATAGTGAAAAAAAGTCAACTTCAACAAAAAAAGCCAAATCAACTGGACAATCCAGAGGAACTGCAAGAGCAAAGTTAATAAAGGACCAGGAAGAAAAAGAAGTCAGTTTATTTAAAGAAAACATTTATATTGTTTTTGTTGAATGTGAAACTCCTGGAAATATTGGTTTTCTTGCAAGAACCATGGCAAACTTCGGATTAAAGAATTTAGTTTTAATTAATCCACCTACATTAACAAATGAAGCTTATTATCAGGCAACTCATGGAAAATACATTGTTGAAAATGCAAAGATATATTCTACTTTAGATGAATTTTATCAATCCCAAAGAATTGATTTCAAAGTTGCATCAACTGGAATGGCTGGTGGAAGTTATAATTTATCCAGAATTCCAATTAGGCCCGAAGAACTCGGTAAATCAATGAATGTTTCAAATAAGATTGCAATAATATTTGGAAGAGAAGGAAACGGACTTACAAACAAAGAAATTGAAGATTGTGATATCTGCGTTTCCATTCCAACAGATCCGACATACCCAATCATGAATATCTCTCACGCAGCAGCAATCATATTTTATGAATTATTTAGAAACAAACATGACTACTGTGCTGAAGGGCTTGATGAAAGTACTGATTTAGAAAAAGAATTCTTATTAAATGATATGAATGATATAATTAACAGTTTAGATATTCCAGACCATAAGAAAAGAAATGGTCTTAAAACTTTTAATAACATTATTTCAAGAGCATTTATTACATCTAGAGAAGCGCACACATTTAAAGGAATATTAAGAAGACTAAAAAATAAACTCGGTGAAGAATGAGACGAATCAGATTTGTAGACATTAGTAAATTTATTCTCAAATATATTTTTAATTGGAGATTTTGGATTGCAGAATTCACCAAAAAATCAAAGATATATAAAAAATTCATTGATAAGTTTCTTTTTGATGAAGACACAATTATTGTTGTGCCAAATACAATTAATGTAAATAAAAAAATTGAATCAACAGGTTCAGAGTTTTTACCTACAGACATTATTAAAGAAGTTGTTAAACAAAGCAAAGACATCGTTATTATGGATACATGTCTTTGTAGAGAGTCAAACGGCTGTGAAGATTACCCACATGATATTGGATGTATATTTTTAGGCCCGACCTCTCGAAAAATTCCAGATCATATTGGTAAAAAAGCAAGTGTAGAAGAAGCATTAGCTCAAATTGACAGGGCTGATGCAGCTGGATTAACCCATATTATTGGAAGAAATAAAATTGACACCGTCTGGATGAACATACGTCCTGGAAAAGGACTTTTAACAATTTGTCACTGCTGTCCATGCTGTTGTTTGTGGAAAGTTCACCCAAACCTTGATGAAGACATCAGCGGTAAATTAGAAAAGCTTGATGGTGTTGAAGTAAAACTTAATCAAGATAACTGTACATTATGTAAAAAATGTTTAGACGACCTTTGTATGTATCAGGCAATTAGCTTAAAAGACAATAAAATAGCTATAGATAATGATACATGTAAAGGATGCGGTCTTTGTGTTAATGCATGTAAATTTGATGCAATTACAATAGATTATACTAAAGAAACTATTGACAATGTTGTTAATAGAATTGAAGATTTACTTGAAATTAAAGAATAAAAAACGTGTTGTGTGAAAAATGGCTATTTTAAGTGATAAGGATATAAAGAAATATCTAAAAGAAGGTAAAATTGGTATTGACCCTCTTTTAGATGAAAAACAAATTCAACCTTCCTCTGTTGATATGAGATTGGGGGATGAATTTAAGGTATTTAAAGTTATTAGAAAACCATATATTGATCCAAAAGATGAAGAAGACATCGCATCTTACATGGAATCAACAACCGTTGAAGAAGGTGAAGCATTTATAATCCACCCTAACGAATTTGCCCTTGCTACTACATTAGAATATGTAAAAGTTCCTGATGACTTGGTTGCAAGAGTAGAAGGTCGTTCAAGTATGGGAAGACTTGGAGTTACAATGCACGTTACCGCAGGATTTATTGATCCTGGATTTGAAGGTAAAATCACCTTAGAAATATCAAATATTGGTGCAATGCCTGTAGCATTATATCCTGGTCAAAGAGTATGCCAAATCGTATTTGAGACCATGACAACACCATCAGAACTTCCTTATGGACATCCTGATAGACAAAGTAAATACATGGGACAAACTAGTCCTGAAAGCAGTAGAGTTAAATTAGATTACGAATTAAAAAAATAAATGGAGATAATATTTATGAATCATGATAAAATGTCAAATATAAGTGCAAAAAGAGGATTCTTATGGCCATCTTTTGAAATTTACTCTGGAGTATCCGGTTTTACAGATTACGGTCCTCTCGGTGCTAGTTTAAAAAACAACATTATGCAAAAATGGAGAAAACAATACGTTTCAGGTGAAGGATTTTACGAAATCGAAGGTCCAACCGTAATGCCAAAAGAAGTATTAAAAGCATCAGGACACGTTGACAACTTTACCGACCCAATGTGTAAATGTGAAAGCTGTGGAGAAGTTTTCAGAGCAGACCACATTATTGAAGATGTAATTGGAGAAGATGTAGAAAGCCTTGAAAATGAAGAGCTTGACCAAATCGTTATTGACAACAACATCAAATGTCCTGACTGTGGTGGAGACTTATCAAACATCTGGAATTACAATTTAATGTTTAAAACTGAAATCGGTGCTAAAGGAGATAAAGTAGGTTATATGAGACCTGAAACAGCACAAGGAATCTTCATTTTATTCAAACGTTTAGAAAGATTTTTCAGAGGAAAACTCCCATTCGGAGCAGTTCAACTTGGTAAAGCATACAGAAATGAAATTTCACCAAGACAAGGAGTTATCAGACTTAGAGAATTCACACAAGCAGAAGCTGAAATCTTTTTAAACCCTGAAGACAAAACACATCCTAAATTCTCACAAATTGAAGATGTTGTATTACGTTTAAACTCCCAGGAAGTTCAAGAAAAAGACTTAGAACCTTTAGAAATCACAGCACGTGAAGCTCTTGACAGTGGAGTTGTAGCAAATGAAATGTTAATTTACCAATTATACTTAGCTCGTAAATTCTTAACTGAAATTGGTATTCCTGAAGACGTTTTAAGATTCAGACAACATTTAGCTGGTGAAATGGCTCACTATGCACTTGACTGCTGGGACGTTGAAGTAAAAACCGACAAATATGGTTGGGTTGAAATTATCGGAATTGCTGATAGAGGAGCATACGATTTAACATCTCACACAAACTCAAGTAACGATGAATTAACTGTATTTATGGAATACGATGAACCTAAAAAAGTTCAAAAAACCGTTGTTAAACCAAACTTATCCAAATTTGGACCAATCTTTAAAGGAGATTCTCCTAAAGTAAAACAAGCTATTGAAGATGCCGATGTTGAAGAAATTAAAGCAGCAATCGAAAATGACGGTAAATTCACTATCGAATTAGACAAAGTATACGAAGTACCTGAAGATTTACTTATCTTTGAAGAAGTTGAAGAAGAAATAACCGGTGAGAAAATCATTCCTCATGTTATCGAACCTTCATTTGGTATTGACCGTATTACCTATTCTGTTTTATTACACTCATTTACTGAAACAGAAGGTAAAGATTACTTCAAATTTGATAAATCCGTAGCTCCAGTTCAACTTGGAATTTTCCCTCTTGTTAACAAAGAAGGACCTCGTGAAGTTGCTCAGAAATTAGCAGATGATTTCAGAATGGCTGGATTTAAAGTTGAATATGATGCTAGCGGAACTATTGGAAAAAGATATGCTAGAGCAGATGAAATAGGTATTCCTCTTGCAATTACTGTTGATTTTGATACTCTTGAAGATAATCAAGTAACTGTAAGAGATAGAGATACTGAAGCTCAAGAAAGAATTCCAATAGATGAATTAGCAGATTACGTAGAAAAATATTATAAATGAGTTTAAACTCATTTATTTTTCATTTTAAAATTTTTATAAAGATTATTAGCCCATTTTATTGAATCACTATTTTTAGAAGTTAATAATCTGTTTTGATCAAAATAACCATCTTCCTTAAACAAACCAAGAATCATAAGTTCATTTGTAACAATCAGCAAAAATGTCTTTTCACTATCAAAAAAAGATAAGTTTTCAATTAGTGATTTTTCACCAAACACCCCTCGAAGACTATTTGGTACAATTGCACTTACCTGCTTATTTTGTTTAACCAATTCATTTAATTTATCTATAAATGAGTCATGATAAAATGGTAAAATGCATTTAACTTCATCTGCACTAGCTAATGACTCATCAATGAAATTATATATTCTATATGCATCAACACCATCTGATTCAACAAGGCGAGCATTTCCAAGAAGATATAACTCTGCAACAGACTGATTTGGAATCATATCAACAAGATGCTTATCTAAAATGTTAAAAAAATCATTTAGCAAATTAAGAAGATTTCCCAATTTTAAAACCTGTTCAACTTCAAGTTTAGTAGTGTTTGAGAGATAGTATTTATTATGTTCTCTATATACGTGGCCTTTTAGTTCTAAATTATGCAGATTACTGGATATTGAACTATAACTTAGAGATGTGATGCTGTTTAAGTCTTTCATGTTTAAAGGGCATTTGTACAGGGTTGCCAATATTTTTAATCGAATTATGGAGTTGGTCATGTATTTTACTTCTTCTGAAATTAATTCATAGCTTTCCAAATAGTTTTTATTGTCTTCCAAATTAATCACCAATCGAGTATTACTTACAACATTACTTTTTATTACAAAAAAATATAAAATCTATTGAAGTGAGAAAATATGAAAATGTGACTTTGCAAATAGCTTTTTTAAAAAAATAAAGTTATTTTTTTATATCTAGATAAGCATAAATAACAAAATAGTGAGTAAAAATGATTGATACACATATTCATGCAGATTCAAGAAGTGGTGAAGATTTTAGAGATATGTACCTTGCAGGAATAGATAGTGCAATTACTTGCAGTTACTATCCCTACAAAATAGATTCAGAACTTATTCTTTTAAATCATTTAAACAGAATTTTAGAGCTTGATACTAAAAGAGCATCAGAACACGGTTTAGATTTAAAAGTAGCTCTAGGAATCCATCCTACAAACTGTATAAAAAATCCTGAAATGATTTACGACAAATTATACGAGTGGGTTGAAAACAAACAGATTGTAGCTATTGGAGAAATTGGCCTTGAAGATTTAAGTGATATTGAAATTGAAACTTTTAAAAAGCAATTAGATATCGCAGACAAAACCAATTCAAAAGTTATTATCCATACTCCTAGAAAAAACAAAAAGGAAGTTTTAAAAGTAATTTTAGATATTGTTCCACAACACATTGACGAATCACAAGCAGTAATTGATCATATTAACCATGACGTAATTGAAGACGTTATAGATAGCAATTATATGCTTGGATTAACAGTTCAACCTCATAAACTTGATGTTAATGGAGCTATTGATATTTTGGACAATTATGGCTTTGACAGATTCTTTTTAAATAGTGATATGAGTAATAAACCTTCAGATCCACTTTCTGTTGCTAAAACTATTCGTGAATTAACAAGACTAGCTTATAACAAAAATGATATTGAAAAAATATCCCATAAAAACGCTGCAGATTACTTTAAAATTTAGATAATATGAAATATGTTAAAAACGTACCATTACCTGTTTCAGGTTTGATTCTTGCATTATTTTCCTTGGGGAATTTATTGCAGGACCAAAATCCTGATGTCAAATATTTATTTGGAACATTAGGAGCTATTCTTTTAGTATTATTAGTTCTTAAAATCATTAAATATCCTGATGATGTTAAAAATGATTTTAAAAATCCAGTAATAGCCAGTAGTTTTGGTACTTTTTCCATGAGTTTAATGCTTTTATCTACCTATACCATTGGATTTATACCAAGTATTTCATACACTATATGGATAATAGGATTGGCGTTGCATATTCTATTAATGATTTACTTTACATATCATTTTATCATACGTAATTTTAATATAAATGATGTTTACCCAACTTACTGGATCGTTTATGTTGGAATTACAATGGCTGCAATTACAGCACCATCATATGGACTTAAAGAAATAGGATTTATATTCTTTATTATTGGCTTTATTTCAATGCTTATTACAATGCCTGTGATGATTTATAGATATATCAAATATTCAGATGTTCCTGATGTAAATAAACCAACAATATGTATTTTTACAGCAATTATGAGCATATTAATTGTTGGATATGTAAATTCTACACCACAAATATCTATTGAATTCATAATAACATTATATTGCCTTGCATGTATATTTTACATATTTTCACTTTACAAATTAGTTGAATACAGAAATCTTGAGTTTTATCCAAGTTTTTCGGCATTTACATTTCCATTTGTAATAAGTGCAATTGCAACAAAATCAGTAATAAAATTAACACAAAATGCTTTGTTAATGCCAGTTGAGACAATGCAAACAGTAATAGCTATAATAGCTGTGTTTTATGTATTATCACAATACATTAATTTTTTAAAAAAAGAGTAAAAAAAGTAGATTTTAATCTACTTATCCTTTGTTAACTAACTTAACTTTTTCAGGAGCTAAAATAATTAAGTTTTTATCTTCAGTACGGGTAAGCAATAATGCCTGTGCACCGTGATTTTCTCTAATTTGTCTAATTTTTTCTCCAGCTAATTTAAAGTTAAGATCACTTTCTTTTTCAAGGAAGGATAAATCAACAATAACAGGATTTTTTTCTTCTATGATTTGATCAACCATATAATTGATATCATCAAGAGTCTTTGGTCTAATTAAAACAATTTCATAAAAAGACTGTTCTGGAGTAATTACATCATAATCATCAAATTCATCCTGAACAGGAACAGACCTAGGAGCTTGTTGTGGTTTAGGAGCATGTTCATATTGTACATTACCATTTTGTTGAGGTTGAGTTCTGGAATTTTTAACAGAATTAGTGATATCATTTATGAATTCAGAGAAACTGAAACTAGATTCATTCTCACTTCCTTCCACATCCTCATATCCTAAACTTCTTTTTAAAGTATCAATAAAGCTCATTTTAAACTACTCTCCTAAATATTCATATATAGCATCTAATAATTTATCAGCACCATTATTATAAACGTCTTCAGCAGGTAAGTTGTATTTGGATTCAAAGTCTTCTAAAGTCATATCAGAATCTGCATTTTTAAGGTTGATTGATAAACCAACAACTTTTGTAGGTTCAACAGCCTCAATAGCTCTAACTTCTTCTTCAATACCTCTAGGTTCTCTGTAAGGGTGGTTTGGTCTGTGTCCAACAATAACTGCATCAGGAGCACATCCGATTAAGATTCCTGCAGATAATCCTCTTGGGTGAGGATTTCCCATTTCAGTTAAACTGGATTGACCTTCAATAAAAATAATATCTGGTTGTTTTGTATCTTCAACATATTTGATTGCAGATAAAAGAGCTGCCGGAACGTCCATTGCAGATAAACTTCCAGCTCTAAAATTAAAATCAGTAGGTTCTTCAATACCCATTTCATCAGTAGATATAATTGCAGGAGTTAAACCTCTTTTCATACTTGCAATACCTAATGCTTTGGTGGTAGTTCTTTTACCACATTCCTGTGAAGTTCCTCCAACGAAAATTACAGGAGCTTTAGATTCATAAGAAATCTTTGGCAATACTTCACATGATTTTTCAGGAGCTACACCAGCTATTTTTTTAACTACGTCTAATCTAGGGCTGATATCCTTTATTACAACACCTTTTGAATCAGCAAATTTCTTTAAAGATAAGTTATCGGAAATAGATAATGATCTAAATGAAGTAATTACATTTAAACCTGCATCAATAGCTTGAACTGCATATTTTAAAGCAGCACCTTCAGCACCGATTGGAAGCATAATAACTAAAGATTTAGCGTCCTTAGCGCCTTCAAGACATTCTTCTAAACTACCTGCTACAATATATCCACAGTATTCAGTTCCTTGTTTATCAACATTATCGTCAATAAATCCTACTGCTTCCACACCTTCAAGATTGGAGAATTTTTCACCTCCACCACCACAGCCTACAACTATGAATGGGTTCAAATCTTGAATTTCTTTTACTGATTTTATTGAATACAAAAATTTCATCCCCTTACAACTTATAATTTATAACATTAATTATGAATTTATAATCATGATTTTTCAAAAAATAATTTTAAAAAAAACATTATATTATTAATTATAATTTTTCATATTAATAAATGTAAATGTTTTAGGGCATAAATTGTAATACTTTTTGGAGATTAAAAAAAATTAATTTTAAATATTTGTTGAAAATAACAACAACATTATTAATGAAAATAAAGATAAAAAAGAATAATTATCACAATTACAAATTATCTAGATAAAATTATACAAATAAAGGATATGTTTTAAATGAATGAAATGGAAATCAACGAAATGGTAATTAAATGTCCTGTTTGCTCTGTTGAAGGTGTGGCTAAGTCAATAATGAAGGAAATTGAAATACCTCACTTTGGAAAAGTTTTAGAAACAACCATTCAATGTCCAGAATGCGGATTTAAACACAGTGATGTAATAGCTCTAGAGCAAAATGATCCTGCTAAATATGTTATTGAAATTAATAAAAACAATTTGTCTGTTAGAGTTGTAAGGTCACAGTCTGCAACTGTTTCAATACCTGAAATTGGTGTTAAAGTTGAACCTGGTCCAAAATCTGAAGGATATGTAACAAATGTTGAAGGAATTCTCACCCGTTTTGAAGATGCTGTAGAAAAAGCTTTGAATTTATTTGATGATGATGCATCCCAAGAGAATGGTAAAAAAACTTTAAATGAAATCAGAGAACTTAAAAAAGGAAACGGAACTGCAACATTGATTATTTTAGATCCATTTGGTCAAAGTAACGTTGTAAGTGACAGTGTTGAAATTAGTGAAATTCCAGAAGAGGAATTAAATACTTTAAAAACAGGTTTTAGTCATATTGAAGAATAAATAAAGAAGAAGGATTATTCTTCTTCGTCTTCTTCATCAGTAGGTGCTGAGAAGCTGAAAGTATCTTCTTCTACAACATCTTTTAATTTTAATGTTTTTTGAACATCCATAGCTAATGCATTACAATCTGCTTTAATAGCTTCTAAATGTAATAAAATTCTTTCTTTTTCTTGATTAATCCTTTCGATGTTAGTGTAAGGGTAAGTAGATTCTTTAAGCATTTCGTATTCAATAGTGGTGTATGGGTAATCGTTTAATTGTTTACATACATTTTTTAAAACTTCACCTAAGAATTTGTTCATTTCTACTTTTACTCTTTCTCTAATCATTTTGTCATCGTCAAGGTTTTCTTTCATTAAACGGACAACTTCAGCTTTAGCGAAAGGTAATTTTTCGTCTTCTTCTTCAAATTCTTCAGAAACTTGTTCAATCATTTCTTCTTCAGACATAATTACACCTCATTGCATTTAATTAATAATATTGACTCATCTACTTTCTTTTTTAAAAAAATAACATTTTATCAATATGTAATATTATATTTATCACAAGTTTTATTTAAAGGTTTTGTTTAAATTAAAAAAATGAAGAACTATTTGAATATTTATTTGTCTAACTTATAAAATAATTAATCGTAAAATCAATAATTATGATACTTTCACAAATTTGAAAAACCGATTAAAAAAAATAATAAAAAGTAGCTTAAAAGCTACTTTAATTTTACCTTTTTTTAAAAATACCACAGCCACTAAAAATCATTGAAAACAATGCTGAAACAATCAACAAAGATATGACATTTGCAGTAGGATTTTTTTGAAGACCATTAACTGATTGTTTAATGTTTTTAACCTCAATAGTTTTCTTAGATAACTTATTAGCAATTTTTTTAACTATTTTAGATGAATCATTACTAATGATTTTAACTATTGCATCATCACGATTATTATCCTCATTACTATCAGGTGTGTCACTAACAATAGATGCAACATTTTTAAAGATTCCTTCATGAATAGCTCTAAATTCAATGTGTAATTGTTCTTTTTCACCAGATGCAAGCTTATTTAGTGACCAAACATTAGTAGAAGTATTAAATGTTCCATCAGATACACTAAATGATTTTAAACTTAATGATTGTGGAAATTCTTCAAATACTTTTACATTAAAAGCATCACTAGGTCCATTATTGCTTATTTTAATGTTATATGAAACAATTTCACCAAGTTTATATGTGTATTTTGAGACTGTTTTTGTAATTGACAAATCAGCAGCAGGATTTACATGTACCGTTGCATTATCATCATTATTAGACCAGTCAGGGTCTTTTTGATCACCGTAAGCTATTGCAGTATTTGTAATTATTCCTGTTTTGATGATTCTTGTTACAATTTCAAGGGTTTTTGATTCTCCAACATTTAAATCACCAATATACCAAATGCCATTAATGTAATCACCAGATGTGCTAACGATTTCAAGGGAATCTGGCAAAATATCTTCAACAATAACTCCAGTTGCATTGTTAAATCCATTGTTTGAAACAACTAATGTCCATTTTATCAAATCTTTATAGTTTGCTGTTGATACATTAGCTATTTTTACAATTGAGATGTCTGAAACTGGTAATGTATTAATTGATTCATTATCATAGTTATTTGACATATTAGTATCAAATTCATCGGCAATTGCATAAACATCATTGACAATGATTCCCAATTCATTTACAAAACAGCTAATGTTTAATACTTCACTTTCACCAGCATTTAAGTAATCTATACTCCAAATACCATTTTCATAAACTCCACGAGTTGAAACACATCCATAAAAGATTAAACCGTTTGGTAAAATATCATAAACTTTAATGTTAGTTGCCCTGTCAGGACCGTTGTTTGTGACTTTAATGGTCCAAATAATCATATCTCCAAAGTATGGATTTTTATCAGATACCTGTTTTAAAACTGAGATATCTGAAGTGGAGTTTACACAAATAGTTTCATTGTCAATGTTGTTATCAGGATTTGGATCGTAGGTATTTCCATAAATCTCTGCAATGTTAGTAATGGTTCCGGTTGTATTTACTTTACAAATTAGTTCTAAGGTTTGGGTTTCTTTATTTTCAAGACAACAAAATGCCCATATTCCCTCATCGTAAAATCCTTTGCTTGCAGTGTAGTTTACAAGAATTAAACCATTTGGAAGGATATCCTGAACGTAAGCTGCAGATACTTTGTCTGGACCCTTGTTGGATATTGTTATTGTCCATTTTATCAAATCACCATAGTTTACCTCAGTTGCATTAACTGTTTTTACAATAGCTAAATCACCAGATTTATTAATTAGAATTGTTTTATTTGCAATATTGTTAGCTGGATTAATATCTTTTTCAAGGCAGGTCACATTAGCAATGTTTGTTATGCTTCCAGTTCCGTTTACCCTAGTGATTATATTAAGTTCAACACGTTCATGATTTTTCATATCTCCAATATTCCAGATTCCTGTTTTAGAATCATACATTCCACAGGAATCATCACTAATCCAAATTAATGAATCCGGCAATATATCAGCTACTTTTACATCATGAGCAACATCAGGACCATGATTTGATACAATTAAATTCCATTCAACCAAATCTCCAAATTTAGGATTTGAAACATTTACATTTTTGATTACAGACAAATCAACAGTTTTAGGAACAATTATTTCTTTTTCATCATGGTTGTTGTCCAAATCAATATCAAACTCATTTCCAGTAACATTAGCTTTATTTACAATCTCACCTGTAGCATTTACTTTTGTTATAATATTTACAATTAAAGTTTCACCAACTTTAAGAGATCCTATTGTTAAAATACCAGTTTGTGGATTATATGCGCCGTTAGTGTCATCTGATATCCAGATTAATCCCTCAGGCAATACATCATTAACAATAACTCCTGTTGCATCATTAGGACCATTATTGGTAATGTTTAATGTCCAAATTACAAAATCACCATAATCTATTGTGTCGTCATTGCTTTGTTTTGAGAGTTTGTTGTCTGTTTTTGGAATTACATTAAATACAGTAGCATTTGTAATAGCTTTGTAGTAGTTATCCTCAAAATGCTTTGCAGTTACATAATATCTTCCAGGTTTTAGATTTTCCAAACTATCATAAACTTCACCAAGATAATTGGATTTTAATGTATTGTTATAAACAACAGTTCCATCTTCATACTGTATTGTCATTAAAACATCAATATCATATTCTCTGTCATCCTGATACAATTTTCCACTATCTGTTGCACCAAATACTGGATACTCACCGTCAATTTCAATTTTATCATTACTTGCTGCATTATAAATTGCATTTGAGACATTTAAATTGTCAAAATCTGCAATATTGTTTCCACCATAAATAATGGATTTAAAGTTTTCAACTTCACCATAATAAATATCATGAGCAAAAATCAACAATTTATAAACCCATGCCTGATTTTGATATAAAGTGTTGTTTACGAGTTTAAATTCAATTCCATTACTATCAAAGTAAATTGCACTACCATTTCTAGCTGTATTTAATTTAAAATTGTTATTACTTGCAAGTACTTTTGTACTGTTTACATAAATAGCTCCACCTAAACCATCATTTAGTTTACTTGCGTCAGGTAAAGCATTATTTTTTATAAAATCGGAATTTGAAATCACAACATCCATACCTTTAATAAACAATGCTCCTCCATTGATACTTGCATTATTGCCGTTAAATTGAGAATCTATAACTTTAACATTAGCAGCGTTAATATTAACTCCACCACCACATTGGGATGCATAATTATCCTCAAAAATTGAATCTTCAATCATTATATTAAAACCATCCAATTTAACTGCACCCCCTAAAGGAGCACTGTTTGATTTGAATATGCTTTTTGTAATGTTTAGATTCATATTATCCAAGTAATCTCTCATAATTGATACTGCACCACCAAATTCATTTGCAGTATTATTGATTAAAGTACAGTTATATAAATTTCCGGAAGCATGATATGTTAGAGCTCCACCCTGATCAGCACTATTGTTAATAAATATACAGTTATAATATGATGAACCGTTTCTAACACAGGCTGCACCGGCATGAGACAATCCATTAAGAGATGCTGCTTTATTATTTTTAAATACACAGCTTCTCACAACTCCGTATGAAACCGCAGTGTCCAAACCTATTTGAATTGCACCACCATAGCTGTCATTTTCACCTACAACATAATTTGAATCAAATATACAGTTTTCAATTAAAAACTGATGGCTGAATGCACCAACTGCACCGGCAGCCACAACAGCATTATTTTTTATGAAATTACAGTTTTTTATTGTAAGTCCCTGAGCTGTTGAGGCATCATAATATGTTTGTATTGCACCAGAAGTTTTACCTGCACGATTGTTTTCAAAAGAACAACCATCAAATGTGATGTATTTTGCTTTTATATAAACTGCTCCACCACTGCTTTTAGAATAACCATTAATAAATTTCAGATTCTTAAATTGGGAATTAGCACCCCCCTGTAAAACTTCAAAAATCCTTGTCATCTGTTTACCATCTAAAGTTGCCTTGGAAGATGAAGTAAAAATCAATCTTTTAGATAGTAACATTGTATCATTACCATTTGAGATGAATTTTCCTTCAAGAGTTATTGTATCTCCATCACTTGCCTTGTTTATTGTATCCTGAATATCTTTAAATGTACCTCCATTTAATGAATAAGATTTAGCTTGCAATATTTGATTTTCATGAGAATTTTCCAGTTTATCTTCCACATCTATGCCAAGTTCAATTTCATCACTCTGATTTACACAGGCAGCATATACCTGTTCACCATTAACACTCATTGAAGTGAACACCAAGCAAACAAGAATTAATGAAATGAAAAAAGGCTTGCTAATAGCTTTATTTTGAATTTTGTTTAACATTTTAACCTCACTCGAGGACATTAACGCTATCAATTAACAAAAGTTACCAATTAGCAATTAAACTTTTTATTTCGAGTCCTTCATTAAAAAGAACAAAGCTATTTTACTAAATTTAAAAAATATGACCTTAATTTATGCAGTCTATAAATTAACTACATTAGTAGAAGAATTTTTGATTAAATTTTCCACAATGTTAAAGGTCATTTTTCAATTTAATATAAAGAAATACTCTTTTTTAAATCAGTACAAAATTTAACTGAAAATAAAAGATAATCTCTTTAAATCCTCAAAAAGTCTATTAACCAGTAATTTATTTAAATTTTATGCAAAAAAGACATTAAAATTAATGCAATTAAAAAATAATTAAATTATAACGAAATTTAATATTATTAACATGAAAAAATATTTTATTAATAAAGTTGATAAATAAAGATATTAGTAACAGAGGATTGAAACAATGAAAAAACAAATCGCAATTATACTAATGATTCTGTTAATAAGTGCCCCGATAATACAGGGAGTAAGTGCATCAAAAACAGTATTTATTACCTCTGATAATATCGTGGACAAAGAAACAGATACAGATATGTTAAACTCTATTAAACAGTATATTGAAGAAATAAGTAATAGAGAAATTCAAGTAATCGTTGATAATCAAGCTCCTTCACCAGGAGAGGGCTGGAGATCAATAGCTGTAACAAGTGATGTAAGTATTAACATAGCTGCATCAGATGCTGCAAACTACATACAACTTGCATCTGCAGCAGCTACAGGAAGTAAACAGATTATTTTTATTAATATTGGAGATTACGACTTAGATAATCATTCTAACTTCTTAAGAAGAGCATGGGACGATAATTACTCAAATGAGTCTCTTGCAGGATTACGTGACCCAGGAACATTACTTATAAATTCCGGAATCCAATATATCCAACTTGCAAAAGATTATCCTCAAAATGTCGGCGATAACGGTATTTTAGAAAAATATGATGAGGATATGAACCGTGATATTGCACAAAGAATTGTAAATATGATTAACAATTACAATAACGAGACTCCAAAAGAACTAAGTGAGAAGTTAATTGTAACAAATAAGATATCGCCAAAAGGAATGGCAGATGCAAGTAAAATGCTTGTTGAAAGTGGTGATAAAGAAATGAAAGGACCATACGGTTCATATACAACTCCACAATTACTTTATCAAACCAGTTCTTATCTTAATGGAAATGGAATAGACATTCCTAAAAGCTACGAAGAACCAGAAGATCCACTTGGAGTTTCAGTCTTAACAAAAGACACATACAGTGTTTATGACTATTTCAAAATGGGTGGAATTGTTAAAAATTACATGGATGAAAATGGAAGAGCACCTGATTCAATCGAGTATGAAGGAGCACGTATAAGCTACTATGATTTAACATATAATTTTGCAAAAATTGTACAAAACCATACTGACACACAACACATGGGCTTTGAAAGTGAATACCACTTCGATAAAGTTAATGATTCAATATTATTACACTTATTACCATTTGTTTTAATATTTGTAGTACTAATCTTGGCATACCTATTTATGAAAAGAATTAGAATAATATAAAAAGGTGACAAAAAAATGAAAAGATACATCTCAGAATTAATCGGAACAATGGTCCTTGTATTGTTTGGTTGCGGAAGCGCAGCAATTGCAGGATCAGTGTTAGGTAATGTCGGTATTGCATTAGCATTTGGTTTATCCATTGTAGCTATGGCATACGTAATTGGAGACATCTCTGGATGTCACATCAACCCTGCTGTTTCAATCGGTATGTGGATTGATGGAAGATTAGAAACAAAAGACTTAGTTATGTACATTGTTTTCCAATGTATTGGAGCAATTATTGGTATTGGTCTTTTAGCAGTCATCATTAACTCTGCACCAACTCTCGGAGGCTACACAGCAACCGGACTTGGTCAAAACGGATTTGGCGCTGCATCCAGCGTTGGATTAAATGTAACTGGTGCAATCATTGTTGAAATTATTTTAACATTTGTATTTGTATTTACAGTCCTTGGAGTTACTAAAAAAGCAGAAAATGGTGCAGTTGCAGGTATTGTAATTGGTTTAACACTTGCATTCGTACACATTATGGGAATCCCATTAACTGGAACTTCAGTTAACCCAGCACGTAGTATTGCACCAGCATTATTCATTGGTGGACAAGCTCTCCAACAAGTTTGGGTATTTATTGTAGCACCAATTATCGGAGCAATCATTGCAGGTACCTTATTCAAAGGTTTAACCTCAGAGGATAACTAAATCCTCTATTTTTTTCTTTTTTTAAATTTTAATACTTCCTATGTAAGTATATCCCTTAAGTTCATCAAAATTATCTTTAATTTTAAATTCGAATGTGTTTTCATTAGCTATATACATATGACTAATAGCTATTCCCATATCAATAGGATTCCATCTTTTAAGAAGCTGTCTTTTAATAATATTCTGTTTAACCTGATAGACATCAAAACCATCCACAGTATGCTTAAAATACCATGGCTGTGAGTTCATTGCAGACGGAGCAAGCTGTGCTGGAATTAATGACTCATCGACTTCATCAGAGATTTTAGATAAATTATTTCTTTTAAATTCATCTAAAATTCTTGTCATATCATCAGATTTTCCAAATGAAATAAGAATTACAAATTCAGAGTCCTTCTTTTTAGGTGATCCAAGTCCTAACCAGCAACTACCAATACCCTGACTTTGAAGATAAAGACAAAGCTGTTGGAATATAAAACCAGCATTTACCATGTAATTTTCTTTTATCTCACTATATATTGCCAAATAATATGGTGCTTTAAAATGCATTTTACTGCTAACTTCATTTTGTTTTAAAAATTCATAACGATATTTAATATCCTCATTTAAAGGTTTTACATTACTCATAAATTCGTCAATTAAATCCAAATTAACAGGTTCATCTAGATATTTACGGCACGATTTTCTGAGATATATTTGTTCTTCTAATTTCACTAAACCACCATTTTAAGTTGATATTTATTAAGATTTAAATAATATCTATAAAATATACTATATATAAGGTGAATATATGAAAATTGTAATAGCAATCGGAGGATCAATTTTACTTAAAGAATATGATTGTAAAAAATTCCAAGAATATAGTGCTATTTTAAAAGATTTAGCAAAAGAACACAAATTATTCGTCGTTGTAGGTGGTGGAAAACCAGCTAGGGAATATATTGGCGTAGTTCGTGACTTAGGTGCTGGTGAAGCACAATGCGATGACATTGGAATTGAAGTAACAAGAATTAATGCTAAGTTAATGTTAACTGCACTTGGAGATGCTGCGTATCAAAGAGTACCTCACAATTTCCAAGAAGCATTAGAATTCTCAGCTACTGGAAAAATAATTGTAATGGGTGGAACTGAACCTGCACACAGTACTGATGCAGTATCTGCAATTTTAGCAGAATATATTCAAGCAGACAAGCTCATTAACTTAACTTCAGTAGATGGAATGTATACTAAAGATCCAAATAAATTCGATGATGCAGAACTTGTTCCTGAAATTACTGCAACTGATTTACTTGAATTCTTAAGCGGTAAAGATGTAAAAGCAGGAACTTACGAATTCTTTGACACAACTGCAGTTCAAATGATTAAAAGATCAAACTTAGAAACCGTAATTACCAATGGTTTTGAACCTGAAAACTTAATCAAAGCAGTTAATGGTGAAACCGTAGGAACTAAAGTTATCAATGAATAGGTGATTTTGTGGATAATCTTGTTGATATTGGCCTTAATTTAATGCATTCTTCATTTAAAAAAGATAGAATCGAAATAATTGAAGAAGCAAAAAAAGTAGGTGTTAATCAATTCATTATCACAGGAACCAATATACAATCAAGCCAAATGGCGGCCCAATATGCATCACAGTATCCTGAAACTTTATTTTCAACATCTGGAGTACATCCACATGATGCAAAAACATGTGATGAGACTACAATGGGTAAAATTGAAAAAATAGCTGAAAATGACTGTGTTGTTGCTATTGGAGAATGCGGTCTTGATTATAACAGAAACTTTTCACCACAAGATGTTCAAAGAAAATGGTTTGAAGCGCAAATCGAAGTCGCAGAAAAGCTAGAAATGCCACTATTCTTACATGAACGTGAAGCACACGAAGATTTATACAACATTTTAAAAAGACATGAAAGTGTTGTTGAAAAATCAGTAGTCCACTGTTTTACAGGAACAAAACAAGAAGCACAGAATTATATTGATTTAGGTTGTTATATTGGTGTTACCGGATGGATTTGTGACATGAAAAGAGGAAAAGACCTTCAAGAAGCAGTTAGTGTAATTCCTCCTGAAAAATTAATGATTGAAACAGATGCACCATTTCTAATACCAAAAAACTTTGACTTTAAACCAAAGAAAAACAGAAATGAACCAAAATATTTACCTCATATTCTTGAAACAATCGCATATTACATGGAGATTGATTCACAAGAACTTAAAAAACAAGTTAGTAAAAATACTAAAAAATTCTTTAAAATTTAAGGAGATGAAAAAATGGCAGTAGAACCTCACAAACATTGTCCAATATGTGGAACCCCAATTCCTTTAAACGAACTTGTATGCTCATCAGATTGTCAAAAAGTCTGGGATGCAAGATTAGCACAAACTAAAAAGACCAGAATGGTCTTATACGCAGTTATTGCACTCTTCTTAATCGTTTGGGCTATAATGAATTTTTATAAATAGTGATATAATGATTTTAACCTCATCAAACACTCTTGTTACAAAAGAGATAATTGAATACAGAGGTTTAGTTACCGGTGAATCACTCATCGGTGCTAATATCTATAAAGATTTATTCTCAGGTGTTCGTGACGTTGTAGGTGGAAGAACATCAAAATATGAAGAAGAATTGAAAAAAGCAAGAGATATAGCTTTAAAAAGTATGGAAGAAAAAGCTGAAAATTTAGGTGCCAATGCAATAATTGGACTTAAAATATCTTACGATAATCTTGGTGGTACTATGGGAAATACAATTCTTGTAACCGCATATGGTACTGCTGTAAAGTGTGAATAAAATGAAACTAGAATGGTCAAAACCTGAAAATTTCAGACAGAAAGTTATATGTATCTTGTTTGGTACTGTTGTAGGTACTATAACATACATGATCTTTTTATATTTGAATCTTGCAATTTTCGGTTGGAATTTAGGATTAGCTGTTGCTCCATTACTCGCAGGATATGCCGAGACCATTCTTGCAGAAAAAATAATGAAAACAGACACTGGAGCAATAAGTGCATTTATCCTTTTTGTAGGGACAACATGCTACAGTTTTATTTTAGTAAACCCATCTCTTGGAGCTAATTTCATCACTTTTGGATCAATTACAGTCATATTACAGGCTGCTTTTCCAACTTTAGTAAATTATATTCTGTTTGGTATAATAATCGGGATTGTATTTTATATTTTAAGATTTATTAAAAGAACAATTGAAAAAATTTATTATATACTTAAAGCCCCCATATACAAATACATTCTTAAAAAACCGCTTGAAGTTAAAACCAAGAAAATTGTAGAATATGATGAAATTAAACATAATGAAGAAATCAATAGCTTAGATTTCATATTTATGACAAGTACTGATGTTTCAGACAAATATCTTATTAACGTCGGACAGTTCCAGTCTACAGTAATCATAGAAAAAGATCCGGAATTGCTTGATTTGGATTTAAAAGAAAGAGAGGTTAATACATTAAATACTCTAAAACAAGGAAAACATGAATGTTTAATCAATTTAACTACCAAAATCAAAGCTGCTGGTGGAAATGGAGTTATTGACCTTGATATCCAGTACAGTTTAATCGGACTTGGTGGTGAAAGTTACCAAATCAGTGCAATGGGAATGGGCGTATATATAAAATAAGTTAAAAAATTAACTTATTTCTTTTAATCTTTTTTTATATTCAGTATTTTTCTTACAATTCATAATAGCTTTTTTTAAAATGTCTATTTCTGCATTGACATTTCCCTGTTTTTGATATATGGCAATTAATGAATCGTATGTTTTTGAAGAATCAGGTAGCGTATAGAGTACCTGCTTATATAAATCAATAGCTTCATCAAATAAACCCTTATTTTCAAGGTATTGTGCCTCATTAATCATATAAGAAATATTTTTAAATTTGGATTCTTTTTTAGGTTTTGTTTTCCCTTTAACATTTCTTAATTTCCCAAAAATATCTTTAGCCATATCTTCATCAAAATTTTTCCCAACTTTCCTATTATCACTCATTAAATCACCTTAAGGTAATATAGATAACATTTTCAATGCCATATATAAAATTACAACAGAAAATATCATTTTTAGCTTTTTTTGAGGAACTTTATGTGCCATTTTCGCACCAACAGAAGCCATTGGTACAGAAAAACATGCAATTAAGACAAAATTGATAATACTTACATATCCAATGGAATATGGAAATGTACTTACTCCAAAACCTGAAATCATGTAAGATATAAATCCTCCAATTGCAGTTAGGCTAATGAATATTGAAGAAGTTCCAATAGCTTCAATTATTGAAAATCCAAGAAGTGCTGTTAGAATTGCAATTAAAAATATTCCTCCACCAACACCTAAAAGTCCTGATGAAAATCCAACACCAAGACCAATAATTCCAATTGTTAACCAGTTAAATGGAATTCTAGCTTCTTCTCTTTCCTTATTGATATTTACAATATTATTAAATGCAATAAATAGCAATAAAAGACCAAATATTATCTCCAATGTTTTTGATGGAAGAACAGATGCAACAAAACCTCCAATAAAACCACCAATTACTCCAAAAATACCCAAACGAAGACCAGGTTTTATAATATTGTCCATAGATCTTGTGTGACGGTAAGCTCCACTGATAGATGTTGGAATAATAATTGCAAGGCTTGTTCCAAATGAAATCAAAATTGCAAGTTCAGGCGCCACACCGATGGATTTAAGTAAGAAAAACTGAAGAGGAGCTATTAAAAATCCACCTCCGACTCCTAAAAGCCCTGATGCAAATCCTGCACATATACCTATTAAAATTAAACCTATAAAATACCAAATTGTAAACATGACATCACTTATTTAAAGTAGTAATATTAAATTATTGGTTAATGAAACTTAATAAAACTATCTTATTTGGATTTTTATTTATCGCTCTTGGAGGATTTGTATTCATTTCAGATATTTTAAATCCAATTATTAGACCAATAACTTATACATTCCTTATGGGTTCATCAAAAGGAAAAGACATTATGTTTTTCGCATTAATGGGAATCTTATTAATCCTATCACAGATAATACCTAGAAAAATTGATGTTACTAAATATTTAAAGATATCTATCGTTATTGGGTCAGTTTTACTCATTTTAGGCAATCTTTTAGAAGTAGTATTTAGATTACAAATGGGAATCAAACTTAACACTGTGTTTTGTTCTATGACTAACACAATGAGTTCTACAAGCATTTTACATACTCACTTGTTAAAGTCCATTTTAGGAGAAGTTATAACTAAAATAATGGGGCCATTCGTACAAAGCAATATTAACACAGGAGTTGGACTATATTCATACGTACCAACTGTTGGTTTTTTAATAATTTTACTAATTCCAGTACTGTTTATTACACTTACATTTGCAAATCAAAAAAGACCATGGCCAACAGCAATACTTCTTTCATTCTTCTCAAGCTGCCTCATTATCGGAGCAATCGATGGAGGATTATGGGGAACACCTGCAATGGTGGGAATAATTGGAATCTGGTACATTTATAGAAACGGATATTACTTAAACGAGTTTATTGCATCAATTCTAAACGATAATAAACTTTTAAAAGAAAATGAAAAGATACCTGCACCTTATCAAAAAGATAAATTAAGCAAAAAAAGATTTATCTTAAACATAGCATTACCAATTCTTGTGATTGTACTAATGTTATTTTTGAGATGTGGTATTGGAATAGCTGGAGCAGAAGTGGACTACTACACAGTCAATATAGAAAATATGAGCGATGATGTTGATTTTGGACACATCCCTATGGAAAAAATAGACAATACTACATACCATGTTACTTCAAACTACAATGAAATGCAGTTACTTAACGATTTAAAAGTACCTCTAAATAATTCCTGCGAATACTATACGGTTTCATGGAACATATTTTCATATTTTTAATTTAGATAAAATTTTATATGAATAATACCAAAGAAAACTTATGAAAAAAATCTATTTAATTTTACCACTTCTTGCAGGAATGATGTTTGGATCTGGAGGAGTATTCGTTCGAACATTAATGGCAAATGGAATTGATTCAACAACACTTCTTTTTTTAAGATTTTCAATAGCAATTCTTCCAATATTAATAGCCATTTTAGTAACTGACAGGAATTTGTTTAAAATATATTTAAAAGACATACCTTTGTTTTTAGTTTGTGCAATGTGTATTGTAGGACTTAACTTATGCTATAATGAGTCAATGGGAAGCATCCCTCTTTCACTGGCAGCAGTTTTATTATCACTTGCACCGATTTACGTTCTTGTAATAGCATATTTTGCATTTAGAGAAAAAATTACAAATAAAAAACTAATCTGTATGGCTCTAGCTATTTTTGGCTGTATTTTAATGACTGGAGTTTTAGAAACTGATTTAAGTAATCTTCCGGTTTACGGAATCATTGCAGGAATTGGTGCGGGGCTGTTTTGGGCAGTTTATCTAATAGCATCTAAAAAATCAATTGAAAATGGAAAACACACATTTACAATCCTAATTTACTCAATTGTTTTTATTTCAATAGGATTAATCCCATTTACCAATTTTGGCCAAATTACACATTTCATTTCACTTAATCCAGTGTTAGTTATAGTGTTTTTAATAATGCACTCAACATTATCATTTGCACTTCCATATATCTTCTCAACTTTAAGTTTAAACTATATAGACTCTGGAATTTCATCAATAATGCTATCAGGAACAGAACCTTTTGCAGCACTCATATTCGGATTGATATTCTACTCAGAAGTTCCAACATTTATGATGTCTTGCGGATTTATATTGACAATAATTGCAATGATGGTGTTAAGTAAAACTGAAAATGTTGAAAATTAATGAATTTTTACAAAAACTTATTAATTTAAAAAATAAACCTTAACATATGATTTTAAGCATTATTATACCTACTTACAATGAAGAAGATTATCTTCCAGTTCTTCTGGATAGTATTAAAGAACAGAATTTTGACGATTATGAAGTTATTGTGGCGGATGCTAATTCAAAAGACCGCACACGTGAAATTGCTGAAGAATACGGTTGTATAGTAGTTGATGGGGGATTACCTGCTGTAGGTAGAAATAATGGTGCTAAAGTTGCAAAAGGAGACATTTTACTTTTCCTTGATTCTGATTTAAAATTAACCGATGATTATCTAAGAGATGTTATCTATGAATTTAAAATGGAAAGGCTTGGAATTGCAATTACTCGTATGAAACCGCTTTCAAACAAAGTTGAAGACAAGCTATTCCACGATTTTGCTAATTACTTCATGATTAGTGTTGAAAAAATTAAACCACATGGTGCAGGATGTTACGGAATAATTGCAAAAAGATCACTGCACGAAGAATGCAATGGATTTGATGAATCATTGACATTTGGAGAAGACACTGATTATATTGAAAGATTAGCTAAAAAAGAACGTTTTAGAGTTTTAAGAAATGCAAAAATTGGTGTTTCAACAAGAAGATTGGAAGAAGAAGGACTTACCACATTAATCAGACAATATGGAAAAAGTACAGTTAATGATTTTTTAGGCAAAAGAACTGAAGCTAGTGACTTAAACTATAACTTTGACCATGGCCGTGAAAAAATTAGTGAAAATAAAATGTCCAAACTTGAAAAAGGTGCAGAGAAGTTAAATAGTATTAGAGAAACTTACGGCGATTCAAAAGAAAAGGCAAGTGAAGTAAAATCCAAATTAATTAGTAGCTCAAAACGTGAAAGAGATAAAAAAGTAGTCTTTTATTGTGTTTGCGGTGAAGGAATGGGTCATGCAATAAGAACTGGAGTAATTGTTGATCAAATAAAAGACGACTATGATGTTTACTTGTTTTCAAGTGACAGAGCTTATGAATATCTTAAATCCAAATTTGACAACGTATACAAGATTGGAGGATTTAATACAGTTTATATCAACAATAAAGTTAATAATTTAAAAACTCTTGCAAGTGCTTTAAAGAGAAATCCTTCAAATATGAAAGCAGGATACGAAACATTGTATAAAAAAGCAAGAAAACTTAAACCAGACGTTATTGTAACTGATTTTGAAATTTACGCAACAGTAGTATCAAAACTTCTCAGTATTCCATTAATCAGCTTAGATAATATTCATATGATTACTCAAACAAAAATTGACTATCCAAAAAAGCATTATGCTGAAATGGTTAAAGCAAAAGGAGTAATCAAAACTTATGTCGTTAAACCAAAAGTACATATCCTTACAAGTTTCTTTTATCCAAGAGTAAGGACTAATAAAAACGCAATTATCTATCCGCCAATTATACGTGAAGATATAATGAAATTAGAACCTACACAGGGCGATCACGTAATTGTATACCAGACAAGTAAAGAAAGTGGACAGTTAGTTCGCAAGTTAAAATCACTTAGTAATGAAAAATTCATTGTTTACGGATTTAACAAAAACGAAGTTGACGGCAATTTGACCTATAAAGAGTTTAATGAAGATGTATTCTACGATGATTTAGCATCATCAAAAGCAGTTATCTCAAATGGAGGATTTACATTCATATCTGAAGCAATATATCTTAAAAAACCTATTTATTCAGTTCCAGCTATTGGAAACTTTGAACAGACATTAAACGGATTTTATGTTGAAAAACTTGGATATGGAGAATACCATGAAACTATGAATGCTGCTAAAGTTAAAAAGTTCCTCTCCAGACTTCCTAAATACCAAAGAAAGCTTGAGACTGTTAAAAAGACAAATAATGATGGAATCATTCGTGAATTGAAATACAGAATCGAAAAGTATTCCAAAAATTAATTTTTAAAAAAAAGTCTGATTAAAAAAGCATTAATAATTGCTCAATTAATCAATAAAATAATTAGAAAGTTACTATAAAGTAACTCCCATTTCTAATTGTTCAGTTAATTCTTTATATCTGTTTCTGATAGTTACTTCAGTAACACCTGCAATTTCAGCAACATCTCTTTGGGTTTTTCTATCACCAAGTAAGACAGATGCGATGTATAATGCAGCTGCTGCTACACCAGTAGGACCTCTTCCTGAAGTTAAACCTTTTTCCATTGCTTTTTCAATAATTTCAATAGCTTTGGATTGTGCTTCACCAGAAAGTCCGAGTTCTGATGCAAATCTAGGAACGTAATCTACTGGAGAAGTTGGTGGCAATTTAATATTTAATTCACGAGTTAAGAACCTGTATGTACGACCTACTTCTTTTTTAGATACTCTAGATACTTCAGCAATTTCATCTAATGTACGTGGAACATTACAACGTCTACATGCAGCATATAATGAAGCAGCTACTACTCCTTCAATACTTCTTCCTCTGATTAATTTGTTGTCCACTGCACTTCTGTAAACTACACTAGCAGCTTCCCTTACACTTCTTGGAAGTCCTAATCTTGAAGAGTCACGGTCAAGTTCACTTAAAGCGAAAGCCAAGTTTCTCTCAGTTGCTCCGGAAATCCTAATTTTCCTTTGCCATTTTCTTAATCTGTACCATTGTGCTCTGTTTCTTGCAGGAATATCACGACCGTAGATATCTTTGTTTCTCCAATCGATCATGGTACTTAAACCTTTATCGTGAATGGTGTAAGTAATTGGAGCACCTACTCTAGTACGTTTATCTCTTTGTTCATGGTCGAATGCTCTCCATTCAGGACCCATATCTACGAGATTTTCATCAATAACTAATCCACATCTTTTACATACAACTTCTGCTCTTTCGTAGTCCCCAACTAATTCAGTTGAACCACATTCAGGACAGACGGTGAGTTCTTTAGAACCTTCTTCACCACCACGTGCATTAGCTCTTTGTGCTCTTCTCCCACGTCTTTCTCTTCTTGGATCTCTATCTACTTTTTGTGTTGTGGTTTGTTCTGGCGTGATCTCATCCTCCTTCTTCTAGTCTTTTTGGATTTTGGTTTTGATACAAATAGTTTCTCACCACATTTTTTCGCAATTTCATCCCTATTAGCAAATCTAAATAATCTAATTGACACATAAGGATGGGCTGTAGGTCCAAAAACATAACCTACTTTACCAATTTTCTTCTTGTTACTATTAAACACTATAGCCCCCGGTGACGGAGTCTTGGTTGTACGAGCTATTAATTTACCTGAGTTTGCAATATGCAAACTTTTACCTAATAATTTCATAAAATCAAATCTGTATCAGTTATATATAATGAAGATGGAGTATATAAACTTATCGATATATTTATATATAAACATTGAATTCTATTTAAATGTTTTACTATTTCTTTTCAAAGACAGCAATTTCTGATAAAGTAGCACCTTGTGAAAGTTTGTTTATAATGTTTAGTTCCTTGATTTTAACACCTAATGCACCAACCATTGTTTTTGCAAATAACTCTTGAGGAATAACGACAACACCACATTCATCCCCAATGAAGAAGTCTCCTGGATTAACTTTAAATCCATTAATGTCCAATGGTTCATTTAAACTGCCTAAACCTAAAGCAGAACCTGCATTAGGACAGAAGTTAGTTGAAAATATTGGGTAATCCATATACAATAAAGCATCAAGATCGCGAGCTGAACCATAAATGACAGTAGCTTTAATACCATTGTCACGAGCACAAATTGAAGCAAGTTCTCCCCATATTGCTTTATCATCATTATCTACTTTGAAAAATAAGATGTCATCTTCCTGTGCTGCATCGATTGCAAGTGCAGAAGTTCCCCAATCATCACTAGTAGTTTCTGCTGTAAAAATTCTTCCATAAACTTTTTGATTGTTGACAGGTTTGATTTCCTGAATAACACCAGATCTTCTGGAAATAGAATTGAATGCATCTGAAACCTGACATGAAGATACATTTTCCAAAAGAGAATGTAAGTGAATATACTGCTTATAGTTATCTCCTCTGAATTTTAAATCATCTACAGTAACACCATCTAAGCATATTTCATCAATATCAACACGTTTGTTCAAATTTTTACTTTTATTTAACATATTCTTCGGATTAACTGACATAACTTCACCAAATTTTCACTTTATGTTATACTTTATATATTAGTTATTCTAATAAATAATAATTGTAGTATTTTAAGAAATACTTAAACATTATTATATACTCAATAGAGTTAATTTACATATCATTATTATTAAATTCATTTATTAATTTATTATATATCAAAAGACAGGAGTTAAAAAAAGTATTAAGGAAAAATTATAACATCATATTAAAAAAAAAACAATCTATAAAAGATATTAAAACCTTGATATTAGACTTCTGCAAATGTATAAACTCTTTTTTAGTGTATAATAGGTCTATAAGACTGATGAAATATGATTATCATATAATTTATGCAAATTTACCAAATAAGTTTTAGTATTACATAAATTATCCTGATTAATAAGCTTAGGAGGCTTAAAAATGGGAAAAGGAGAAGAATTAACAACAACTAAATACTTAATTCATGCTCAGATTACTGCTAATGGTATTGTTGAAAAACCAGACGTTGTTGGTGCAGTATTCGGGCAGACTGAAGGATTACTTAGTAATGATTTAGATTTAAGAGAACTTCAAAGAACTGGAAGAATTGGAAGAATTCAAGTTAACATCCGTTCAAACAGTGGAAGAGCAAAAGGAGAAATTGTAATTCCATCCAGTTTAGACAGAGTTGAAACCGCCATTCTTGCAGCATCTCTCGAAACTATTAACCGTGTAGGTCCTTGTGAAGCTCAAATTCAAACTTTAAGAGTTGAAGACGTAAGAGCTGTTAAAAGAGAACAAGTTGTAAACCGTGCAAAAGAAATTTACAAAAACATGGTTGAAAGCGTTGGTCCTACCAGCATTAAAATGATTGAAGAAGTCAGAGAAGCTATGCGTATTCATGAAATCTCTGAATATGGTGAAGATCATTTACCTGCAGGTCCAAGTATTCACTCTTCCGATGCAATTATTGTAGTTGAAGGACGTAGTGATGTTTTAAACTTACTTAAATATGGTATTAAAAATACTGTTGCTGTTGAAGGTGTAAGTGTACCTCAATCAATTGGAGAATTAAGTAAAAAGAGAACTACAACTGCATTTGTTGATGGGGACAGAGGCGGAGAACTCATTTTAAAAGAACTTTTACAAATTGGTGAAGTTGACTTTATTACCCGTGCACCAAAAGGAAAAGAAGTTGAAGATTTAGAAAAAGACGAAGTTTTAGTTGCACTTAGAGACAAAGTTCCTACTGCACAATTCTTAGCTACTACTAACATCTTAAACGACAGTCCTAATAAAAAAGAACACGGTAAAAACAACCGTAACAACAAGCACAACAATCACAATAAAAAACAAAAATATAACAATAACCACCATCATGAAGAAAAAACTCCAGAACCAGTTATTGAAGATGACGAAGTAAGCTTAATGAAAGATATGGTTAAAGAATTCGAAGGCACTGGTATCGGAGCTATTTTAGATGAAGCATTAAACATAACCAAAGAAGTTGAAGTAGAAAACCTCTACGAAGAAATTAAAAATATCGAAGGAAATGTTGATGCTGTAATTTTCGATGGTGTTATCAGTCAAAGATTAATTGATGTTGCTTCACAAAAAAATATTAAAAAATTAGTTGCATTCAAATCTGTTGACATTGTTAAAAAACCACATAACGTTAAAATTATAACTATAAACTAAACTTGAGAACTAAGCATTCTCATTTTTTCTATTTTCATAAATGGAGGAATTAAATATGAATATTAATATGGAAAATTATTACAGTGCTAGAAAAAATATATTCGAAAGAATTCAAGATGCTAGTACTACAACCAAAGTACTTATGTCCTTAATGATGGCATGTTTTACTGGTATAATGGCACAAATCATTATCCCACTCCCATGGACTCCAGTACCAGTTACTGCTCAAACATTTGCAGTTTTATGCTCAGGTTTATTATTAGGTAAAAAATATGGATGTTTAAGCCAAATCTTCTACATTGTTTTAGGTACCGCATTCATCCCATGGTTTGCAGGAATGACTGGTGGAATTGAAGTATTACTTGGATCCAACATCGGATTCCTTGTAGGATTTGTAATTGCATCCTACTTCGTTGGATTTATATCTGAAAAATATGCAAGCAGCCGCAGTTTCACAAAAATGGTTGCTGTTATCTCAGTTGCAAACTTTGCACTTATCTACATACCAGGACTTTTAGGTCTTGCTTTATGGTTAAATATGCAAGGTAGTGCTGTTGGTATCTTTGATTTATTAATGATGGGTCTTATACCATTCATTATTGGAGATATCGTAAAAATCATTGGAGCAGCTTCTGTTTCCAAAGCATTTTTACCTAAAAACTAAAAAGGTTGATTTAACCTTTTCTTTTTTTATTTATTCTTTTTTTGATAATATGAAACTAATTTTAAGAGGACATCACTTATTATGTCTTAAAGGTTTTCAAGGATATGGCTATGATGAAAACTTCACTAAAAACATGATTGATGTTAATTCCAAAAGAAAAATGGAAAATACAACAATTACACTTACCAACAGCCCAGATGATGTGTGCAAAGCTTGTCCTAATCTAAAAAACAATGTTTGTGAAAATGAAAAGCAAAATGAAAAAATCGTTTTTATGGACAATGAGGTATTAAAAAAGATTGACTCTAAAAAAGAGTATAATTCCATTGAATTATTTGAAAAAATTGATGAAATTTTCACAACAAAAGAAAGTGTATCCACAATTTGTGCTAAATGTATGTGGCATAAAGAATGTTTATTTTATCAAAAATTAGCAAAAAACCAAAAACTATAAATAGTACATTACAAATATATATTAAATGTTGTATGTATTACAATATAGTCCCGTAGGGTAGTGGTAATCCTTCTAGGCTTTGGACCCGGAGACGGCGGTTCGACTCCGCTCGGGACTATTACTTTTATAAACTTTTTTTTACTGATATTTTATGGAAAAATTATTACTAATTGGAATTGACACTAGATGTATGATTAACAGTGCACTTCAATTAGATTATGAACTTTATTCTACTAGCTATTTTTCAACTTCTGATACTCCAACAATTAAAAATCAAAAAATTATTTTAAATGAAAGTAATGATGAAAGTTGCGGTATTTTTGAAGATCTTTTCAGCAGCGAGACTCTTCTAGACATTTCAAAAGATTATCTTGATGAAGTTGACTATATCATTCCTGTTTCTGGAATTTCACCAACTGATTTTCCAAAAGAATACAAAAAAAAGATTCTAGGAACAACTGACATAGAAGATATTGAAAATAAATACAAATTTTATAAAAAAATAAAAAACAAATTCTTAACTCCTATGACTTTTAGGTTATCTGATATAGATGAAGCATTTGAAATTAATGAAAATTATCCTAACAAGCAATTTATTTTAAAACCCACTCAAGGAAGTGGTGGATATAACATAAATCTTTTAGATAATTCAAAGGATTTGCAATTTAATGATAGTGAATTCATGTTGCAGGAATTTGTTTGTGGAATTAATGTAAGTTCATCAGTACTTGGAACAAAAAATGATTCAAAAACAGTAGTAAACTCAAGATTACTAACTATGAATGATTTTGAAAAAAATAACAGTTTCATATACGTAGGCAATATCATCCCCCTAACAAATGAATCCATGATGGAAAATATTAATGAAATCTGTGATATAAATGAAGAGATGAGTGAAACATCACAAAATTTAGCTCGTAGATTTAATTTAATTGGTTCTAATGGAGTTGACTATATCCTTAATGAAAATGGATTGTATGTCATTGAACTAAACCCAAGAATTCAGGGGACTTTTGAATGCGTAGAAAAAGCACTTGGAATAAATATGCTTGAAGCACATATAAAAGCATGTCAAGGAGAAATAGTCGATATACCAAAACCAGAATACTATTCCTATAAAAGAATTATATACTCACCAAACAGGATGAAATATGAAAAAATAGATTTAGACAATATCTATGATTTACCACACATCGGATCAATAACCGAAAAGGCAGAACCATTACTTACAATAATTGATAAAGATAAAGATTTTGAAAAATTATATAAAAAAGTAGAATTAACTAGTAAAATAGTTAACAAACAAGCTAGATTACACCAACAAGATATAGAATAAATAATATTACTCCAATTGTAATCATAAAAGTAGTTATAATCATTGCACGAGTAATCCAGATAAATACATTAGCCTTATTATCCGGGTCCTTCATATATTGGTCAATTGGATTTCTTTTCATGTTTACACCGTTTTTTAAAAAAATTCTAGTAAAAAAACTTTTTATAGTAACTAACTTAAAATAACTTATTTTTAAAATAAAACAATAGAATAATTTCTAATAAAAAAATAATAAAAAATAGAAGAAAATGAAAAGAATTAAGAAAAATTATTCAGCATTTTCTGCTGCAGCAGCTGCAGCAGCAGCTTTTTCATTTTTCTCAATAGTAGATCTAATCATTTTCAATCTAACGAAGTTTTCCCTTTCCATTTCTTGGAGTCTCATATCAATATACTTTTCAGTATTTTGGAATCTAGGAATCATAATGTGTTCTAAAGAATTTACTCTACGTTTGGTAGCTTCGATTTCCTCAGCAAGTAAGTAGATAGTTTTTTCTACTTCACCAAGTTCGATTAAATACTTTAATGATTCCTCGAATTTTTTAGCAGCTTCGTCTAATTGAATAGTAGTGTCGGAAAATCCATAACCTCTGTCTACAATGGATCTTTCTTCCATTTTAACATCGGTTACAGGTACAGCAACACCCATAACACTTCTTGATGAAATTTCAACATCAATAGATTCTTTAACGGATAATGCTGCTTTTCTAACAGCTAAGTCACCCATAGCAATTTGAGCTTCAATTAAAGCATCGTATGCTTCTTTAAGACTTTGTTCTGCGTTTTCACGAATACCTTTGACACGATCCAAGATATCAAAAAACTCTTTAATTAAAGCATCTCTTTTTTCTTTGAGTAAACCGTGCCCTTTAATAGCAAGTTTAGTTCTGTTTTTAAGAGATAACAATTCCATACGAGTTGGATTAATTCCATCTATAATATCTTGTGCCATTTAATCACCTACATTACTGTAATGAGATTATTCATCTTTTGGAAGGTATTGTTCAATAAATTCTTCTTTAACCCTTTTGAGCTCAGATTTAGGTAAGATTTTGAGTAAGTTCCAACCAAGGTCCAAAGTTTCAAAGATGGATCTGTCTTCATCTTTACTTTGGGTAATGAATTGATCTTCGAATTCTTGAGCAAATTCTAAGAATTTTTGATCCCTAGGAGTAAGTGCTTCTTCCCCTACAACCGCAACTAAGTCTCTTAATTCACGACCTTCTGCGTATGCAGAATAGAGTTGGTCAGATACTCCACTGTGGTCATCCCTAGTTTTTTCTCCTCCAATACCACCACTCATCAAACGAGAAAGTGAAGGAAGTACGTCTACAGGAGGGTAAATACCTTTCCTTGAGAGTTCCCTACTTAATACAATTTGTCCTTCGGTAATATAACCGGTTAAATCAGGAATTGGGTGAGTAATATCATCTTGAGGCATAACTAAGATAGGCATTTGAGTAATGGAACCTTCTTTACCATCAATACGTCCTGCTCTTTCATAAATACCTGCGAGGTCAGTGTACATGTAACCAGGGTAACCTCTTCTTCCAGGTACTTCTTCTCTAGCTGCAGAAATTTCCCTTAAAGCTTCACAGTAGTTGGTCATATCAGTTAAGATAACTAATACTTGCATACCTAAAGTGAATGCGTAGTATTCAGCAGTAGTTAAAGCCATTTTTGGAGTTAAGATTCTTTCAATAGCAGGGTCGTCTGCTAAGTTCATGAATACTGTTAATTTTTCTAATGCTCCGGTACGTTCGAAGTCTCTCATAAAGAAGTTTGCTTCTTCGTTGGTAATACCCATAGCTGCAAAAATTACTGCGAATTCGTCGTTTGCACCTAATACTTTAGCTTGTCTAGCGATTTGAACAGCTAAATCGTTGTGAGGTAAACCAGATCCTGAGAAAATAGGAAGTTTTTGTCCTCTTACTAATGTGTTCATTCCGTCAATGGTAGAGATACCAGTTTGAATAAATTCTTCAGGGAATTCACGGGAAGCAGGGTTCATAGGAGCCCCATTAATATCTAATTCTTCATCAGGAATAATTTCTGGTCCACCGTCAATAGGTTTACCGATACCGTTAAAGATACGTCCCATCATGTCTCTGGATACACCGATTTTTGCGGTTTGACCAGTGAATCTGGTTTTAGTATCTTTAGTGTTTAAATCAGTGGTTCCTTCGAATACTTGAATAACAGCAACATCTTTACTTACTTCAAGAACTTGTCCACTTCTTTTTTCACCAGTAGGTGTTTCAATATCTACAATTTCATTGTAACCAACGCCTTCTACACCTTCAACAACCATTAAAGGACCTGAGACTTCGGATACAGTAGTATATTCTCTAGTTTTAATATTTGTATTCATGTTTAAGCCTCACTGCATTGTTTTACAACTGCAGCTTGAATATCTGCAATTTTTGCGTCAAATTCATCTTGTGGTATGTATTTCATTTTACCAATGTCTTCTTTAACAGGTAAAGCTGCAATAGTTGCAATTGGAGCTCCTCTGTTAACAGCTGCAAGAGATTCTTTGTAGAATAAGAGAATGGTCTTTAACATTTGGTATTGTTTGGATGGAGCACAGTAAGTGTCAACATCGTCAAATGCGTTTTGTTGTAAGAAGTCTTCTCTTAACATACGGGTAGTTTCTAAAGTAGCTTGGTCAGTTTCAGGTAATGCATCAGGACCTACTAATTGTACAATTTCTTGTAACTCGGATTCTTTTTGTAATAATCCCATAGCTTGGTCACGGATAGATCTCCAATCTTCAGCTACGTTTTCAGCCCACCAACCTTCAATACTGTCTACGTATAAGGAGTAACTTTGTAACCAGTCAATTGAAGGGAAGTGACGTTTATCTGCAAGAGATGCATCTAATGCCCAGAACACTTTACAGATACGTAAGGTGTTTTGAGTAACAGGTTCGGATAAGTCCCCACCAGGAGGAGATACAGCACCAACTACAGAAATAGAAGCTACATGAGGTTCGGAACCGATAGTTTCTACTCTTCCTGCTCTTTCGTAGAATTGTGCTAATCTGGATGCTAAATATGCAGGGTAACCTTCTTCCCCAGGCATTTCTTCTAATCTTCCAGAAATCTCCCTCATAGCTTCAGCCCATCTAGAGGTTGAATCAGCCATAAGTGCTACATCGTAACCTTGGTCACGGTAGTATTCAGCAATAGTAATACCAGTATATACACATGCTTCACGAGCTGCTACCGGCATGTTAGAAGTGTTTGCGATAAGAACAGTTCTGTCCATTAATGGGTTACCAGTTTTAGGGTCGTCGAGGAATGGGAATTCGGTAAGTACTTCAGTCATTTCGTTACCACGTTCTCCACATCCGATATATACCACAATATCTGCGTCTGCCCATTTAGCTAATTGTTGTTGAGTAACAGTTTTACCTGATCCGAAAGGTCCAGGGATAGCTGCTGCTCCTCCTTTAGCTACGGAGAAGAAAGTGTCTTGTGCTCTTTGACCAGTTACTAAAGGTACATCTGGGTCTAATTTCCTTACGTAAGGACGGCTTTTTTTAACAGGCCATTTTTGGAGCATTTGTACTTTTTGTCCACCTACTTCAGCGATGTCTTCAACAATAGTGTATTCGCCTTCAGCAGCAATTTCAGTAACTTCACCTTCGAGAGTAGGTGGAACCATAATTTTGTGTAAAACTGCAGAGGTTTCCTGTACTTCACCGAGTACATCTCCAGCTTTTAAAACATCTCCAACTTTAGCAACAGGTTTGAATTCCCATTTTTTCTCTTTGTCAATGGAATCTACATCAATACCTCTAGCAATGAAATCACCAGAAGCTTCTCTGATGATTCTTAAAGGTCTTTGAATACCATCGAAAATGGAACTCATTACACCAGGACCGAGTTCTACGGATAATGCTCCACCAGTACATTCAACTACTTCACCAGGTTGGATACCTGCTGTTTCTTCATATACTTGGATAGTTGCGGTGTCACCTTCAAGCTCGATAATTTCTCCGATAAGCTTTTCATTACCGACCCTAACCATCTCAAGCATCTGAGCCCCTCTCATACCATCTGCGACAATAACAGGCCCAGCAATCTTAATAATATTTCCTTCAATAATCATTTAACCATCTCTACCCCGATAACTCTTCTAATAAGGTCATTAATTTGATCAGATGATCCTTCAGAGGACCCATCTTTATCAGGTATTTCAATTATCATTGGTAAAACACTTGAACCAATTTTTCTATTAATATGATTTCTAATTTCATTTGCCATTAACTGAGTAATGATAATAATTGAAATCTCTTCATCTAAAAATTTATCAAAAGCTACAATAGCCTCATCAGCTGTTTTAACAACAACTGCTTCTTTGACACCACCAAGTCTAAATCCGGAAACGGTATCAATATCACCAATAACTGCTACGGAACTCATAATAACATCTCCATGATTTTATCATTAGGGAAGTCTGCTTCTCTTTTTGCTCTTGCAATAATTTTTAAATTTTTAATTTCGTTTTCTTTTTGAATTAAATAACCAATAATTGGACCAATACCTAATGGTTTTTTAGTTGCTAAAGATTTTGCGTAATCAGAAGCGTAAGCATTTAATGCTTTTTCAAATACTGCAACGGAGCCAGTTTCGTTGTAAACTGTCATTACGTCAGTTAATGATTCAGCATATTTTGTACCTTCTAATCCAGAAATTACATTTGTAACATCAGGAGATTCCATTAAATCTTTAAGTTTCCATTCACGTAATTGGTATCCTTCATCTAATATATAAGGTGCGATAGCATCATAGTCAAGGCCATCTTCTTTAGCCCTTATAATTAGTTTAAGATTAGCTACATCTACTTGAGTTCCAATGTAGGAGTATAAAATTTGTTTATTCTCATCAGAAGGAACATCTGTAGAACGTAATAATTTGCCCAAGTAATATTTATCTAAAGCAGATTCTAATGAAAGAATCATTTTAGTGTTTTCATATTGTGGAAGAGCGTCTTCTAAAACTCCAGCGTATTCAGTGTTGTCCAAACCGGTAATGACATCAGTTACAGTTTCAGCATCAGCTAAAGATTCTAAGTCACTGTATAATGAACCACATGGAATTAATAATTCTTTGGTTTCTTCAGCGTCGTATCCAACTTCTTTTGCAGTTAAGAGACTTTTAATGTTGTCAATGTCTGCTTTTTTAGACATTACTGCGAAAGGAGCTTTAATATCTTTAGGAGCTAATCTTGCAACAAGATCATAAGTGTTTGCACGTTCAACATCTAAAGCTTTATCAAGAGGATATTCTTCTAAAACATCCGCATATTCAGGAACACCTTTGAGATAATTTTCAACTTCTTCAATGTCGTTGGTTTCAACGATTTCAGAAATTTGTTTTTCATCAAATAATCTTCCTTTTCTAGCTCTTACTCTTGCACTTGGATTAAGATAAGGATAAATGTCCAAAATTGGTCTAGATGTAATGATTACTACTACTGCACCAACAACAAGTAATGCGATAACACAGAATACCAAAAAGGTTTCTTGTGTAAGTCCTGCAGAACTTATTAAAGTAGCAATTTGATCTGCCATAATTTATCCTCCTAATTTATTTAAATAAAACGTTAGCAACTTCACTACGTAAGATACTTTTAAATCTTTCTAATCTTGCATCAATAGTGTTATTTACTTCAATATCTCCATTACTAGTTTTTAAGATTGCTCCACCAATAGCATTGATAGGCTCACCTAATTTGAACTTAATTCCTTCTACATCGAAAGTATTGTCTGAAGATATTTCACCTTTAAATTGATTTGTGTCAGCTTCGTTTAATTGAATAATTAAATCGTCACCGCCAATTTCATCAGCAGCTTCTTTAATCATTTTAATTAAAGAATCTTCATAATCTGCGCTTTGGGAAGAAGCTTTTTGTTCTAATTCGCTTACTGCTTTTTCAAAAGCAGCTTCGATGATTTCTTCTTTAGCGCTTAATTTTGCTCTACGAGCATTCATCTTAGCTTCAGAGATAATTTGCTGATATCTCATATCAGATTGTTTTTTACCATTTTCTAAGATTTTAGCTTTTTCAACTTCAGCGGTTTTATCAGCTTGTGCTTCAATAGCTGAAACTTCTGCATTAACCTCTTGAATGATTACATCAGCTTTCTCTTGGGCTTCAGACATAATGCTTGAAACAATTTTATCTGTGCCTGAGCTCATATAAATTGCCTCCTACCTATAAGATTCCACCGAATACCATGAGTAAAATAGCAATCAAGAAACCGTAAATAGCTTGAGTCTCTGGTAATGCAGAGAAAATAATACCACGAGCGAACATGTCGCTGTCTTCGACAATAGCACCAACGGAGGAAGCAGCAGCCATACCTTGTCCCATACCGGAACCTAAACCTGCGAAACCAATGGATGCACCTACACCGATAGCTACGATACCAGCTTCAGTAGATAATCCTTGACCTCCACCTAATAATCCTGAGAATACTAATAATAAAATTGCAACCAAGAAACCGTAAATAGCCTGAGTTTCTGGTAATGCAGAGAAAATAATACCTCTTGCAAACATGTCATTGTCTTCTGCTACAGCACCTACGGAACCAGCAGCTGCCATACCTTGCCCTAAACCGGAACCTAAACCGGCAAATCCAATTGCTACTCCAGCACCAATAGCTGCTAAAGCAGTACCTAAAGCAATATCTACCATATTTAATTCACCTTTGAAATAATATTGATTTAATTAATTTTTAATTTAAGATATAAATGAAAAAATTTTAATTTATTTAAGTTTTGTAAATGTCCTACTTGCTTTGAAAGCTTCGAATTTTCCTTTACCGCTCATGAAGAATTGTGAGAAGAATTCTACGTAGTTAAGACGTAAAGCGTTAATAAATGCACCTAATACTTGGAAAGCGAAGTTTGCAATATGACCGAATATGAATATTAACACTGCAAGTACGATACCAGCAAATGGAACCATACTATCAATCATAGCTGCTAAAATGTTAACAGTCATAGCAATACCACCAGTAGCTAAACATAATGCTAAAAGACGAGCGTAAGATAAAACATCTCCCATGTAACCGAAAATATCCATTACACCGTATGCTCCGTTAGCCCAAATTAACATAACGATAGTTGCAAGAATTAAAATTCCACCTAACGCCATACCAGCCATACCAATAGCAGGCATGAGGTAACCTAAAGCGAGGAATACAATACCAGCTTCGAAAACAAACCAACAAATTTGAGATCCAATAGCTTCTTTAACATTACCGTATCTAAGGTTGTTAATAGCACCAACAATGAACCCGAGGTTGGTGTAAAGAAGACCAAATGCGATAGCTATAATTAAAATAGTATCTGGGTGTTTGAATGCTTCAACAGGAGCAAATACGGTTGGTAATCTGTATCCCATGATTCTTTCTGGGAAGTCCCCAATAAAACCATTTGTTAGTAAACCTAGTACAACAGCCCACAGACCGGACCATACTAAAATCCAACCAAATGAATTCATGGACTCTTTAACTTTACCTATACCTTTAATTAATACAACACCAATTAAAGATACGACTAATCCATAAACTGCATCAGTTAAACAGAACCCGAAGAAGAATGGGAATGTAAGTGCTACAAAAATTGTTGGATCAATTTCATTGTAACGTACCGGAGAGTACATATCTACAAGGTATTCGAAAGGTTTCGCATACCATCCATTTTGTTGTAAAACAGGAACATCTTCATCATCAGTACCTTCAATTTCAATTGTTTCAAAGGCACAGTGTCCCTCAGAACTGGATTCGACCAATTGTTCAACTTTTTCGGTATCTTTTACAGGTACCCAAGCTTCAAGAATGTAAGCATCTTTAGTTTGAACAAATGAGGAAAGAATTTCGTTCTTATCTTTTTCATTTTCTAATTGTTCTTTGAGAGCTAAGATTTCATCGTCCCATTGCTCAGCGACTGCTCTTAATTCACCTTTAACAGCAGCACGTTCTGATTCAATAGTTAATAAACGAGAATCAGCACTTGAAATAACATGTTCAGGAGTACCTTCAACATTGCCTATTTCAATTTTCTCAAAGTCGAATTTACGAAGAGTTGAATAAACATCATCATTAAATTCTTTTAATGTTACTACAGTAATGATTTCACCATCATCAGTAGGAACAGTAAACATTTCTAATTCATCAGTCAAGTTACTTAATTCATTTTTGATTTCTGAAGTAGATTCAGCATTAATCCTTCCAACAGTAATAGAAGTGTACTTTGAATCTTTTAAAAGCGCTAAATCCATGTCAAAATTAGATAAACGTTTAGCCAAACTTTTATTAGACTTTAGTTCACTTGTTTCAGCGTCGAGTGCAGAAAGTTTACCTTCAATAACACTTGTTTTGCTTTCAACCTTAGCTAAGGTTTCTTCTGCTTTTTCAATAAAAGCAGCAGTATCTAACTTCTCAATGTCTTTTTGAACTGGCATATCAGGACTAATAAAAGACATGATTGTGTCTTTTAACCCATGGCCTTCTGATAAAGAATTTCCTAATAGTTCAGATATACCATTTGTTTTCATAAGAAGTGAAGATAATTTACCTGTGTAAGGTGTAGCTTTTGAAGGAATTACTAATTCCGCTAATTCAGGATCTTGCTGAATGCTTTCAGAAATATCACTGACTTGTATAAGCCCTGATTCGTGGAGAGCATCCACAGTAGGAGCTACATACTTATCAAGTGTAACAATTCTAATTTTACGCATTCTAGCTGTCTTGAACATATAAACTCACACTACAATATATTTTTGACAATAATAGAAGCAGCTTCATCAACGTTAGCCATAGCCTCATCTTTTAAAGATTTGACTTCCACTTGAGACTGTTCAGCAATTGATTGTGCTTCTTTTTTAGCTTTATCTTCTGCATCAAAAACAGTTTTTTTAGCTTCTTCTTCTGCTGCAGCTTTAACTTCGGATACGGATTGTTCAGCTTTTTTGTTAGCATCATCAATCAATTCTTTTGATTTTGATTTTGAATCCGCAATAAGTTGTTCAGCATCAGATTCAGCTTTTTTTATCATTGCGATTGCGTCTGATATCTCTGCCATAATTAATCACCATGGTATATTAAACTTTGTTTAGAAGTATATATATCTTTTACTATTCAATATTTAAAAAAGTAGTCAAAATTGAAAATAAGAAGAAAAAATTATCCAAATGGATAAAATTCCATGGTAAAAATTGATAAAAAAAGTAATAAAAGATAAATAAATTATCTATAGAACCATTTTAAAAGTTTTGGAGGTAATTTGCCTAAATAAGCAAGAACTGCAATTATAATTACAATTAAACCAACACCAAGCAATTCTAAATTGTAAGGGAATGCTAATAACATATATCCTGAAACAGCAATAATTATACCTTCAAAGAAGAAAACTGCCTTAGTCCAACTAGGGTTGAACATGATAATGAGATATGCAAATGAAATCATAATTAATATAATTGCACTAGCAATAACCTCAGCAGTAATTGGCTGATGTCTTAAGAATGGGAGAATTCCCCATAAGAACAACAATAAAGACAATAATACTCCTACTAATTTATAAGTTTTAATATTTGCCATAATAACACTTAATTTTAATTTTAATTTTATAATATTTATATCATTTCATATAAATTAATATATATGGAAAGAGCAGTTTGGATAATATTAAATAATAATTTTTCATTGACATTAGACAGTGAAATAAAAGATGGAAAAGTAGTTGACAAAAGATTCTCACCAGGAAATGATTTATGGACTACAGAGATTCCACAACTACGTTTTAGTGATGAAAATATTCAAAATGATTATAATGACTTTGTTTTTGATATTGTAGCATTATTTGCAGAGCCTAGTGTTGATAAAGTATTTATTGATGCTAAAATAGGTGAAGAATCAGAATATGTTAATGCTAAAAATCCTTTGGTAATAAGAAAAATAGAAGAATATAGTGTAGATGAAATTATAGAATAGCATTTGCTTTATTTAATATTTCATCCATATTACTAAATTCCAATGGGTTTCCATCATCATCAACTCTCTCAGTTGTAATTAATACATTAGGAGAGGCATATAAATAAGAATATGAAAAGTATGCAACATTGATTAATAAGACCAATCCTACAAACTGAAGAGCTATTATTAAACAAATTGCATGGATTAAAAGATTACCATACCTTTTTTTACGCATCAATATGTAATTCTTATCTGATTGAGTTACTTTGAACTTTTTTAAAGATAATTCATTGGATATTGAATCCATATCCTTGGAATTATCTGCTTTTAAAATAAATAGCTTCATTTTAATCTTTATATACTACAAATTCATCTAATTCTTTTCTTGGAGTTTCACGAGGTTCAGCATTACCATAACCAAGAGGAGTAAATAATACTGCTTCTTCTGTTTCATCCAATCCTAAGAATTTATGTGCTTTATTTTTCTTGAATGCTGCAATATAACATGTTCCAAGACCAACATCAGTAGCTGCAAGAATAATGTGATCCATTACGATAGTTGCATCAATATCTGCAATGCTTTTTGAATCCCATGGTCTTACCCAAGCTTCATTTCTTAGTGCAACAACACATAAAACGTATGGTGCTTCTACAAACCATTCTGCAGCATAGATTTCGGATAATTCCTTTTTATATTTTTTAGTATCAATAACGTAAACTTTAAATGGCTGTTTGTTAACTCCTGTTGGAGCTAATGTAGCTGCTTTTAAAACGTATTCAAGCTTTTCTTTTTCTACTTCTTTATCTAAATATCCTCTAACACTGTATCTTTCATTAATTACATCAATAAATTCCATATTATCTACCTTTTTTGTTGATAAATTACATCATCTAAATCGCAAAATCTTCTAAATTCATCTTCATCCATTTTTTCTTCATGAATGTGTGCAATTATACCTGGGATTCTACCAATAATAAATACTCCTAATCCCAAGTCTGGTGTGAAACCTAAATCTGACAAAATTGCTGCATTTGCCCCATCTACATTAAGCCTAATTTGCTTTTTTTCATAGATTAAATCTTCAAGAGCTAATGCCAATTTAATATGTGGTCCAATAAAACCTTCCTTGATAACAATTTCCATCAGTTTATTTGCTCTAGGGTCAATGTTATGGTATCTGTGACCAAAACCAGGTACTTTTTTACCTTTTAAGACATAGTCTTGATAAATTTCAATAGCTAAACCAGCAATCTGTTTATTATCAATTTCAGAATCATCAATCAAGTAAGAAGAATTGATTTTTGACTGATATAACTCCATAGCTTTTTCAATAGCTCCAGCATGTTTATGTCCAAAAGACAATAATGCTCCTGCAACAGCTGAATTAACCGGTGAGCCTGAAGAAGTAACTATACGGGCTGTTTGAGTACTTGGAGGAGTTACACCATGATCGCAAAATGAAACAAGGACATGATTAAATATTTTACCTTCCATAATAGATGGCAATCTTCCTTTTAATAGTAAGAAAACCATATCACTATATCTTATTTTTTCAATTAAATCTCTTTGATTATATCCTCTAGTAACAATTTTATCAGTTTCAACTCGTGAAATAGCTGTTTTTAAAGAATGTCTATCAATTTTAAAGTTATTATCCTGCATTTTACGCTACCTATTTTTCTTTATCAATTATATTAAGATAATTATTAGATTATATATAAACATTTACAATTTTAATGTTGCAACTCTTGGTTCAACAAAACAGGATGGTCTTATTGACACTATCCTTACACCACTTGCCCTTTGATTTCCAATATTTAAATAAGTTCCTAAAACTGTTGTTTTTCCACCAAAACCCATAGGTCCAATGTCAGTTTTATTCAATCTATTAGTGATTCTTTTTTCATGTTCACTTTGATTATCCAAATTCCCATAGGCAATTGCCTTTAGAAGAAGAGAAGTTGCTTCATAATGTGTTCTACCTATACCAATTGCAGGAATAGATGGAGTACAACCCAACATTTTTAATGACTCTTCAAGCCATTCACATGCAGTATTGATTACATTATCAAAAGACCTTTTATGGTAAACTCTTAATGTTTTTGCCCTTATCTCAGGACCTCCCCCTTCAAGTATAAAATGAATATTTAATGTATCCGGAGAAATGTCCCTTTTATATGAATGTTCATCAAGACCATTGTCGATTAATATTGGTGCTGGGCGAAGCATGCCTGGTTTTTCAAATAAACCTTCACTTTGATTGATTCTTTGAACTTCATCACCAATTACAGCCATTGGTCTTGCAGGAAGATTATTTAATCCTAATTTAATTCCCCGATGAATCTGGTTAATTAATTTTCCTGAAAGCTGTCTATCCTCACCGATTTCTACAATAACATGAGGAATACCAGTATCATCACATAATGGAAACTTAATATCCTGGGCTACTTTATAATTTTCTAAAATCTGTTCTAAAGCCCATTTGGCGTTTTCATTGTCTTCAAGTTCAATAGCTCTTTTTAGTGCATCATATTTATCACAAGAAAGAGTTGTTGATGCATCAATTATTGTTTTTGAAATATCATCCAAAATACTCATAGAATCACTCTGGAGTAGATAAATCATCAGATTTTGCAGGAGATACTACTGCATCAGGATAATATTCATCAATTATTCTTTTAACTAATACAACCTGTTTTATACGAGCTATTGCTTCTTTTTGTGTTGTATCCCAGTTGTGATTAGCTGCAACAGATCCTCCGGTTTTAAGATAAACAGGAGATGCTACTTTAATGAATTGTGGAACTTCATAGTGTCTTATAAATCCTCCAGTGGATTTTGGATTTTCAGTGTGTAAATCAATTGCAAGATTGCATGCATCTCTTATAGCTCCAATCATTGGAATTTGCAAATCTCTTACTGGATTAAGTGAATTAAGACCCTGAGATTCAAGTAATTTTGCAGAAGCCGGATTGGAATGACCTGCATGTGCAGATAATTTAAAGTGAACATTTTCAGGAAGTTCAACATCTTGTCTCATCTTGTTTAATACAAAAAGTAATCCTTCATCATATAATAATATACCACGAACACCTAATCTGCATGCTCTTTTAACGTCCTCGATTGCATAGACTAAATTATCATATCCTCTTAAACGATAGCCTATTCTACTTCCCTCTTTGGTATGAACTGTTGCAGATGTATCATAGGTTGCTCTTGGACCAACAGATAAAAATAATTCACATCCATAACCAATAGCTAAATTAACCATTTGTTTAATCTCATCATCACTCAACATCATTATTCCTTTGGTTTGAGTGACTCTATGAATAAAAATACCCTGTTTTATTGATTCTTCTAAAAGAGCTTCCATTGTTTTTGGAGATTGGATTCCTGGAACTTCAAAACGGTATTGTCCACCATCGCCAAAACGTTTATCAGATTTATAATCGCTTGAAACTTCATTTATTCCAATTTTTTTAAGGAATTGTTTTGTATTTTCCATATTATCTACCATTCAATTTACCAACAACATATTTCATATTGTATTCTTCAATAGAATCAATAACAGTTAAATTACTGACATCATATTTAGGATTTAAACCTTTAAATTTCTCGATTAATTCTTTTAATTGGAAAGGATTTTCAAAGTCTCCTTTTGGAAGTAATGTACTGTTTTGGAATGTTCCATTTCTAAATACTTCATCTAATCTGATAATGATATTTGAAGGTCTTTTTGACGGATAAAGTTTAGTTAATTCATCATCTGAGATAATAGTCATATTATTTACTATCTTTTTAATTGCATTTACATCATCAACAGTAGAATAGTTTTCTAAAAGACCAAATTCAACTAACTGATTGATTTTATCAACACTTACTTCACCAACAACAAGAGAAATTGCAATTGCATAAGGAAGGCTTTGTTTTAATTCTTCTATGTTTTTCGGGTGATAATTATCGTGTTGAGCTGCAACCTCGTATGTTTCCACAAGAATATGTTGAATATGAGAATACTCATCACCAATACTTGCTTTAAGCTTTAGGGCAGTATCTATTGAAGAGTGTAAATGTCTACAAAACGGATATTTTTTAAAGTAAATGTCTCTTACACTTACATTTCCCACATTTCTTAAAGCATCTTCTAGGGAAAATTCTTCTTGTTTATCTAGAACCATTGTTCTTAAAAATCCTTCATCCCCATCAAATATGGTTCCACTACCTGTAAAACCATTTCTTGCAAGATATGCAGATAAAATACCATTATATGCTGCTTTTCCAACATGTAAAACTTTACCCATAGATCCACCGTGGTCAGATTCCAAAAGACCTGCTGCTTGGGTTCCACATAATCCTAATGTGTTTAAAATCTGATCAACATCAAGTTTTAGCAATTTAGCTGCAACCGCACCAGCAACAAATGTTCCTATTGTTCCTGTTGTATGAAATCCGTTGTCCCTGTGGTCTGGATTTACAAGTTTTCCAAGTAAAATTCCAACTTCATAACCTACAATTACACTTTCTAAAAATTCTCTACCAGTTAAATCATGAGCTTCAGAAATTGCAAGAGCTGTTGGAAATATAACTGAACCTAAATGAAGTTGAGCACCTCTGTGACCATCATCCAACTCCAAAACATGTGCAGCAACCCCATTTATAAAAGCTGCACTTAAAACATCTGTTTTTAAATTCTTCCCTATTACAGATGCACTAAAATTTAAATCAATTTTTCCAGAAAATAGCTCATCAATTGTAGTTAAAGCAATATTTGATGCTTCTTCCTCAATTCCCCTATATGTAACCCCAAAGAAATCCAAAAAAGCCGCTTTTACCGCAGTCATAGATGCTACGGTTGATTGTTCATAGCGATAGTTGGATATAAATTTAGAAATATTTTGCAAAAACATAAAACACCTACCATAAATATATGTAAAAAGTAGTATTAAAATAGTTCAGTTATGAATTAATAATAAAAAAAAGATTAAACTCAGATGAGTTTAAACAGGTACACCGGTAAACACTAAAATAGTGTGTGCAACAAGTGCAGAACCTAAATATGTAGATGCAATAACTAGAATTGTGATAATAACTGCTCTTGGACCTAATGCTTTGAATTCGTCCCAGCTTTTACCCATTCCAATACCCACATATGCTAAGAATACTGTAACAATAGATATTAATTCAACTTGTGAAACGTAATATAATAAGGTTTCTGAAGTTGGCATTCCAGGAAATGCTAAAACAATACCAATTACACTGATATAAATAATTGAAGAAATGTTGAACGGTAAATATCTCTCCATCCAAACACCGACCAATGTAATTACTGATAATATTAACATACCAATTAAAGCATCACCAATCGGATGGTCATAACCAATATAATTTCCAATAACAGTAATTATTGAAAAGATAGTTAAAAGCAAAACCCAATTTAAAATACCTTGAACTGAAATATTTTCTGATCCATCAATAATATCCATCTATTCATCACCCTCTTTCTTTTCTTCAACAATAGGGTCTCTTCCAATTCTAGGTTCTAAAAAGGAATATAATTTTTCTGTTAATGGTATTGCTACAAACATAACAATATAGATACCAACAGAGAAAGACAATAAATTACTGAATCCAGCAAATGCTTCAATAGGTGTTGCTAAATTCGGGAAAGCTGCAATAGTCGGAGCGAGTGAAGCAGCATTCATACTTGCACTACCTACACCGGAAGCCATAGCAAATGCATATGGGTGTAGAGGCAATACTGAAACACAGATACTGGTAAGGAAACTAATAAACACAGTTCCAATAATTGTTCCAACAATGAAGAGTGCAAAAATACCTCTTGATTCTGGAGAGTTAAAACCATATTTGTCAACAATAACTGCAACTTCAGGTTCACGACCAATAGATGAAGTCATACCAATACATTCACGTTTAAATCCAAGCAATAATGCAGCAGGAAGAGCTATTAAAATTGTAGCTAAGTGTCCTAATTCTTGTAACATTAAAGCAGGACCCATTTCAAAAATCAAATGAATGGATTGACCACTGGAAACTGCTAATTTTGCAATTAACACTCCAATAAACAACATCATTGCCCCTTCAGCAACTCTGGATTGTTTTCTTTGAATCCAAGTAATTGGTTTTGCCAAATAAAATATTAAACCTAAAACCATTGTATAAAGCAAAGGCATAACTAAAATTTCTACGCCTTTTGCAAGGGGAATTTTAATTGAACCAATAAATTCAGCCACTATAACTAAAACAAGTACTGTAATATGTAATCCATAATCCTTCCACGGATTCTTTTTCAAAATACGTCTATCGGTTTTATCACGATAGATATGTTGAACTTTCGTATCACTATTCTTTTTTGATATTTTTGACAACCCCTTACAATTAGAGCAAAAACTCCATTAAGATATACTATAAAAATACTTATATATAAATTAATAGGAATTAGTTCTTAAAAGTTCAAAAAAATAGAATATAATTAATAAAAAATTAGAAAAAAGTTCATATAATATGAACTAATAAAAAATAGTTTAAAACAACTATTTGACTTATAAACAATTTATTCAATAGCCATTAATCTAAATCCATTCTGCAAAGAGGTTTTGACAAGTGACGCCTTGCAGAAACTGGTGTTTCATAAAACTGAGCATTTTTTAAAAAACGTGTGACACTAATAGGAACTTTTTTGTTTGAAGCAATTTTATTTCCACACTTTTTACATTTAAATCCTTTGTTTTTACCTGCAGAAGTCATTCTTTTACCGCATTCGCAAACAGGATTTTTATACTCAATATCATTTAATTTAATGACTTGAAACTTCTCAATATTGAATGTATTTTGCTCACCAATTCCCCCAAAGACTTTAATAATATCTCCAGGACGTAAATGAGAAACTACCTTTCTAAAGTTTTTAGTCGGCTCATATGCGCCACATTCAATTTCTCCTGACTCATCAAAGATTGAAAAGAACATATGTCCACCATCAATGATTGTAGGTTTGTTTTTAACCTCACCAACAACCTCATAGCACCCATATTGCTTCATAGATGCAATATCGGAAGCTTTTTGAATATGCATATCAGTGTGCTGATTTGTTTTAAAAATACACCAGTCCACAATAGGTTCAGATACCTGAACAATTTCTTTTGCTTTTTTAAGTGCCTCAACAGTATTTGACCTGATTCCATACAAAACAGGACAAGGTGTTTTAGGTTCAATTGCAATATAATCTTCAGAATAATCAATATTTTCAAAAGTGTCTGGAAAAGTCTCTTTATCCATTTTATAAACAGATTCATAGTCAATTTGACGTTTAGTTCCATAATTTTGAGATGATCTGTATGCCAATAGCTCAAAAGTATAATCTGGAAGAGGTAAACTAATAGCTGCAATTGACCCGATAATTCCTCTGCCTTTTTTGAACTTATGAATTTCACATCCAACAGATTTTCCAAATTCTTCAGCCCCATCAATGGTAATGAACTCATAAATTGCTCTAAAAGCATAATCCTGCATTTCTTTTGTGATTTCGCCATCATAAAAGATTACGCCAGGATTTGTATTGTCACAATCAAACATTGAAAGTTTTTCAACTTCATCAAGAACAATTTTCTTAGCCAAATCTACATTATCACTATTTGAAATCTGAAAACTAACTCCACCATTTCCACGAGTTTTAAAACGAGCAAAAGGATTTAATCTAATTAATCTTGGATAATCAAGAAGTTTAATCCCATTTTCTTCAAATTTATTAACAATTTGACTAGCTAGATAAGTAGTACACATTCCATCCGGAGAATCTGTATCGTCAATTCCAATATGTAAAATATTAATTATAATCACCCTTAAATATACAAATATATTAGAGTTAAAACAATATATAGTTTAATTAGAGGAATCACTATGTTGACTCGAGGAAACTTGTTACAACAAACTGAAAAATTATTAAAATCTCAAGGTTTTAAAACATCAGATTTCTATGAACAAGGTTCATTTGATCTTGTAGCGAGAAAAAAATTGTTAATTTTACTTTTAAAGACATTTGTAAATATAGATAGTATTAACGAACAAAATGCTCATGAAATGAAGCAGTTAGCTAATATATTCCTTGCTTCCCCAATTATTATTGGAAGCAAATCAAGAAACGGCCTTCTTGAAGAAGGAGTAATTTATGAAAGATATGACATTCCAACTATTGGATTTGACACTTTCAAAAATATGATTTTATACAATGAATATCCAGAAATTTTAGCTGACCGTGGAGGATACTTTGTTAAAATTGACGGAAATGTCATAAAACAGTATCGTGACGAATATTCAATGTCTCTTAAAGAATTAGCTAGTCTTGCACATGTATCTCGTGCTACAATGTATAAGTATGAAAATGGAATTGTTCGTGCAAATGCTGAAACTGCAATGATTTTAGAAGAAATTTTAAATACAAAAGTTACATTAGATATTGATTTGTTAAAACAGCCTCAAAAAGAAGATATAGAATATAGTGATGATGTTAATGACCTGTCAAAATTAGGTTATGGAGTTTTATCAACCAATAAAGGACCATTTGATGCAGTAGCAAAAATGAAAACCTCCGATAAACATTCTCCGTTAATGGCAAATGTTGAAAAGAATAGAACTGAAAAAACCTTAAAAAGAATGGCAATTCCTCTAAAAGACTTATCAATGATTACAACTTCTGAACCTGTCTTTATAATAAATAATGAAAAGATTAAAGAATCAATTGGAACAATTCCAGTTATAAAGTCATGGGAATTAAAAGAATTTGAGAATTCAAAAGAATTATTAAAAATAATTAGAGAAAGAAAAGAAAATTAAAGTGATTACATGGAAGATTTAAAAATTACAGGTATGGAAAACTATCCAATTAAATGGGTTTGTAACTTCAAAGGACAAAAAGCAATCGGAATTTGTGGAAAAACACAAAAAATAGCTATGTTTGCATCAGATGAAAGAGTTTCAAAACTATTAGACGACATTGTAATCGGAACTGATGAAGCACAGGAAGGATACGGTTGTGAAGAAAAAAGTAGATGCTGTAATTTTGATTGTGAACTTTGTGAAATTTCACCAAGACAATACTTACAAATTACAGGTAAAAAACCATCCAATAAAAATATAAAAGATTTAATTAATGGTTTAGCAGATTTAAACAAATCCCTTGAAGAAGAAAAACTTGTTCCTTTCAAAGAATATGAAATTGTTGAATTTTAATATTCTTTTAAAAGAGTAAAGTCTTCACGTGCTTCTTCAACTTTAGCCACACCAATTGATATTAAATCAACATAATCTATATTTTTATAAAATTCAAATGCTTCTTTAGGTTTTAAAACACCACATGCCATAATCCTAGAAGCTATTACTTTTTTATTTAAACTAGTGAGTTTTTCTTTGAATTCCTCTCTTTGAGAAGCATTAAATGCAGTAATATCCATCATATATGAAATTGCATTAAATGGAACCATATAAAAATCAAATAAATTCATATCAAGATTTTCTGGAATTAAAGTTGTTGTTTTTAGAGGAAATGCAGTAATTAATCCTGAAAGAGCACCAGTATCATTAATACTTGATAAAATTTTTGAGGTTAATCTCCAGTCATATGCATCAACAATAAATTCATCAACCAACATCAAAGGACAATCATATTTACTGAATAATTCAATATCCTCATCCCAGTCTGCCTCTTTTGCAATTTCGTAATTTGGATTTAAATAATCAATATCAGTTTTACCAATAGTAGCAATTACCTGCATTTCACAGCCCTGAGAACATGCAAGATCATATCCTTCAAGTAATTTTTCATCATTAAAAAGGTTAATTGCTCTTACGCCCTGATTGTATGACTCCACAATAACATCTGCAATAGCCTGTGGATTTTCATGTAAATCCCTTTCATATAACATGGATCTGTGACCTAAAAAAGGCTCAGCAACAAATGGAGAAAATCCTAAGATTGTTTTTGGAATTGTTTTTTCTTTATATGTTAAATCATCAAAAAACATCGCAATACCTTATTTATCTTCAATTTTTTCAATTACAACTGCAGTTCCATAAGTTAATACTTCCTGCATAGTTTGGGAAATACTGTCTGAAGCCATTCTAACGGAAATTATTCCATTTGCACCTAATTCTTTTGCATGTTCAATACATCTGTCAATTGATTCTTCTCTTGAGTTTTCCATCATATCAACATACTGTCTGATTTCTCCACCAACAAGACTCTTAAGACCAGCACCAATATTCCCCCCAAGACCACGGGAACGTACAGTTAATCCGTAAACAAAACCTTTGTTTTCAACAATTCTATAACCTGCAATGTAATTTGCACTAGACATTGGGAATTCATCCATTTTTACCATATTTATCACCTATAAATAATTATTCTCAAAGTACATATATAATTTTTTATAGAACAAATATCTATTTTGGAAATACAAAATCAATAGCTATTTTTCACCAAAATTAAAACCTTTTAAATAATATAAAAAATATACATATAACCAATATTTATTATTAATTAAATTATGGTGAAAATATGAAAGTACTTATCGCTGATGCTATTAACGAAAAGGGTATCGAAAATTTAAAAGAAGTGGCTGACGTCGTTGTTGACACCAGTATCACTCCTGAAGAATTAGCAAATACTATCCATGAATACAATGGAATTGTAGTACGAAGTCGTACAAAATTAACTGCTGATATTATTGAAAAAGCAGACAATTTACAAATCATTGCAAGAGCAGGTGTTGGAGTAGACAACATTGATCTTAACGCTGCTACTGAAAAAGGTATTATGGTTGTAAACTCACCAGAATCCACCTCCGTTACTGTAGCTGAACATACTATGGGATTAATCTTAAGTATGGCTCGTAAAATTTCCATTGCTGATAAATCCGTTAAAGACGGTAAATGGGAAAAGAAAAAATTCATGGGAGTTGAACTTAGAAACAAAACTCTCGGTGTAATTGGAATGGGTAGAATCGGATCTCAAGTAGTAAACAGATGTAAAGCATTTGGTATGGATGCTATGGCATACGACCCATATTTACCAGAAGAAGTTGCAAAACAAATGGGCGTTGAATTAACTGACTTAGAAACCGTTCTTAAAAACGCAGATTTCATTACAATCCACGTACCTCTTACTCCAGAAACCAAACATTCAATTTCTACTGAACAATTCGAAATAATGAAAGACACTGCATTTATCGTAAACTGTGCTCGTGGAGGAATCATTGACGAAGAAGCATTATACGATGCATTAGTTAACGACAAAATTGGTGGAGCAGCACTTGATGTATACGAAGAAGAACCACCAGCAGCTGACTGCAAATTATTCGGACTTGATAATATTATCTTAACTCCTCACATTGCAGCTTCAACCAAAGAAGCTCAGAGAGATGCAGCTATTATTGTAGCAGATGAAATTATTGATTTAGCAAAAGGAAACACTCCTAAAAATGTATTAAACCTTCCACGTATTGACAAAAACACTTACAACGAATTAACTCCATACATCGAATTATGTGAAAAATTAGGTTGTTTTGTTTCCCAAGGAATTAACGGTAAACTTAAAGAACTCGAAATTATCTACAGTGGAGAACTTTCTGAAATTGATAACCTTGAAATCTTATCCAGAGCAGTTATCCAAGGTGCAGTAAACCCATTCTTAAGCTCACCAGTAAATGCAGTTAACGCAGCATTAGTCGCTAAAGAAAGAGGAATTAGCATCATCGAAGGTAGAAAAGACAACTCCAGAGGATACGAATCATTAATTAAAGTTATCGCAAAAAGTGATGACGACACTTTCACCGCTGAAGGTACTCAATTACACGAAGCTAGAATCTTAAAAGTTAATGATTACTGGGTTGACGTAATCCCTAAAGGACACATGTTCATTGCAAAATATGAAGATGTACCTGGAAGTATCGGTAAAATCGGAACCAAATTAGGCGAACACAACGTAAACATTGGAATTATGCAAGTTGGAAGAGATGAAAAAGGTGGAAGAGCTATCATGGTTTTAACCTTAGATAAAGAAGTTCCACAAGAAATAATTAGTGAAATCCAAGCTTTAGATAATGTTTACGAAGCTACTGGACTCGAATTATAAAAAACAATTTTCACCATGATTGTTTTTTATTTTTTTCTTTTTTTTAAAAAAAAATTAGTCTTTAAAATTCCTTGAGACTTTTTTAACACTGCCATCAGGATTAAGTTCTATTTTTATTACATTATTTGGCATGTGATTATCTTCAAAAACCTCATTTTCAAAATTTTTTTCATCATCAAGACTTTTGAAAAATTCATCATCTTCTTCATCGAAAAATCCTGGTTTAAACTCATCACTATCAGTTACAACATCATCTTCGTCGAAGAATTCAGCAAAATCATCATTTACCAAATGACTATAGTCACCAACAGTGTAATCAACAGTATTTCCGTGTCTATCATATGCCATAAATGTTTCATAGGAATATGGAAGACAAACTATCATATGAAAATATCCATTTTTAGAAAAAGTTTTTAAATCTGCTCCTGACGGACGTGCACTTGGTCCTGGGTGTGAGTGAACTGATCCGTAGTATTTGGTATTCAATGGAACCAATTCAGTATGTACAACCGCACCAGTTTCACAAGTTTCGCCTGGAACAAAGATTAAATGAGTAATATACAATATTTTATCTTTGATAACACCATCAAAGAATGCTAGAAATTCATTTGGATAAGCCTGTTTTGAATAATAGATTACAGAATCCAATACTTCTCTGTCAACTCTTACTTCATTGAATTCTTCATCATTATTTCCAAATAATTTTGATATAAAACTCATTTTAACACACCTATTTGTTTAAAGAAATCATGACTGAATTTTGGAAGGTCCCAGTCTGTGTGAACATAACTTCTGTAGGATACTTGATTTTTGTTTTCTTTTTTGTTAAAACCTACGACTTTTTTGTTCTTCCTATATACTGCAAGACCTCTTTTTTTATAAGTATCAACATCATTTAAATTAATACCATGTTCAAATAATAATTCGTGTACATCACTTAAATTCTTGCCATTTATTTTATCATTAGCAATATTATTTGGATACTTTGATTTTAGGTAAAAAATTCCATGAGAATTAACACAGTTTCTCCATGATTCATCCTGTCTCCATTTAAAATATTCCAATATATCATCATCAGAAATTGGAATAACACGTGCATCAAATGCAGGAGGTTTTTTAAATTGAGTATTGTAATGCATTACAAAAGAACTAGCTGCAAAACTTGCAATTACAGAATCAATTTTTTCCAGTCTTCCATTAAATGGAACCTTATCTAAAAGGATGCTGATTTCATCTGAAAATGCATAAACAAAACTTGCAGAAAATTCCTTAAATAAATCTTCACAAACATTAGAAAAAACATTATAGAAATTATCATCATATGGTTTAATTAAGTTTAAATCACGAGCCAACTGATGAAAACTCCTACCATCCAAACGAACAATAATTTTAGAGTTTTTTGGAACTTTTAGTGAAGAATAAACTTCATATCCCTTCATTACATACCCACACTAATGGTTTCATTGAAGCTTTTAAGTAATCTGATTGCAGATAGTGCTGCTAACATACTTGTTTTAGGATTAGCTGCACAAGGGAAATTCATAGTAGTTGTTTTAAATTCACCGAAATCTCCTCTAGCAGTAATTTCATGCACATTTCTATCTACTTTAGGATCAACAATGATTTTAACATCAATATCCTTGTTACATGCCATACTTATTGTTGCAGCAACGTTAATGTTTAATGGGAACTGTTTAACTGCCTCAGAAGCCTTGCCTTCAAACAATATCTCTTCAGTATCAATATCCTTACCAAGAGACCTTGGAGATTTACGGGTAACAAGGTTAATTTCTTTAAGACCGAATTTAGCAACTGCTTTAATTCCATCCAAACCAACAACAGCACCGGAAGGCAAGTGAATTTTAGCATTATTCTGTTTTGCAACATTTAATACAGTATTATAAAATTCAGTATCCATAAATGCTCCAATACTCATTATAATCATATCAATTCCTTTTTTAAGAACAATAGGAGCATATTCTTTAACTGAATCAGGTGAAGCACATTCTAAAACTAAATCAACGTTGTTTAACATCTCATCAAAATCAAGTGCTGCTACACCGCCAGCTAAACTTGCTAAATTCTCTGCTCTTTCGATGTCTTTATCAAAAAAGTATGCGATTTCAATACCATTATTTTCAGAAGTAATGCTGCCAGTAATAATGTTGGCAATAGCACCACAGCCTATTATACCGACTTTCATAAAAAATCACTCTTAAAAAAAAGTTAATAAAAAAAATAAATGAAAGAAACTAAGCTCTTTCAGCGTCAAATTGGACTTGTTTTTCTTGTGGTTGAGTTTCAGGTTGTTTTGGGACAACAGCATCAGGAACTTGTGGTTCTTGGTTTCTTCTAATGTCTCTTGGGTTGATTAACATAATGTCGCCAATAGCTTGAACTTTATCGAAATCAACAGTTAATACGTCATCTTGGAAAGATTTCATATCATTTTCTTCTGGAACTTCTCCACGAATACTTCCTAAAAATGAATTAATAACACCTGCAGGTTTTCTTTCATGTTCAATAGCTCTAACCTGTAATTTTGAGATAGTTCCTAATCTAATATTGAGAACAACATCTTCTACACGTCCAACATAATGCCCTGTGTTAGTATAAATATCTAAACTGCGTAATTTTGAAACTTTTACCATTTTTACACCACAATAATATAATTTAAATATGTATAAGTTTATTTTATTGTTAATATAAATAGTTTTTTATTTATTTAAAAAAACATCAATTTACAAAAAATTTATTAAATTATAAAATTAAATTTATATCTAGATTAAAAGGAGACTTGAAATGTGGGATACAACAAAAGATTATAGAATTTTAGTAGCAAGTAAAGCAAGAGAAAACTATCTCAACCTCATTCCAACCGCATCATTTAGAGGAAGTTGGAATAAAAAACAAGCTATTGACTTAGGAAAACAAATGAACAGTGATTTTCAATCATTAACTTATTCTTACCTTGAAGGAGATGAATTAGTAAACTCCCCAGATGTTGCATCATTAAAAGAAAAAGGAGAGCAAATCATTGAGTATTTAGGAGGAGATGACTGGAATAAAAAATTCTTAAGCAATGCACCTAAAGAAGATAAGGAAAAAACCCAAGAAAACATTGCAAAAGTAAGATTCTTCTTAGATACAATTATCGGATTAAAAGACAGATTAGCACTTGGACCAATTAACGATCCTATTGTTGGAGTAGATATTAAAGTTGGAGAAGTAATGAGTGTTACAAAACATCCACAAAACGACAAATTATTAATCTGTAATGTAAACCTTGGAAAACGTGCAATCACAGTTCTTACTAACGATTTAAACGTTAAAGAAAACAATAAAGTTGGTGTATCCTTACTCCCACCACAATCATTTAGTGATATTGTAAGTGAAGGAATGTTCCTTGGAATGGATGGAAGTATCCTCAAAGACGTTGATGGAGAACTTGGCCAAATGCCAAAAGGAATTCCTATAGAATCACTTAATGAAACAAGAAACCTTGTTGAAAACTATTTAAAATAAACACTTTGTAGAAATCATTTTTTTTTTTGATTTCTTCAAATCTTTTTAAAAGAAAACTATTTTTTACATAAATTTAAACAGTATACTAAAAAATTTCAAGAATATTTGATTATTTTACAAAAAACAATTTTTTATATGATATTAAGTGCATAATATTCATATGAAATGTTCAGACTTATTTTCAAATGATAAAATAAACATAGGAAGACAAGTTGAACTGGATATTGCTAAAGCTTTATCTATCATATTCATGATTTTTCTTCACACATTAATGGTTGTGTATGGTTTTAATCAAGGAAATTAGTCCTTCTTATGGTTTTATTGTCGGTAATGTTTTAGGAAGACCTTACGCAGCTCCTATATTCATGTTTTGTATGGGAGTTGGAATTGTATACTCAAGACGTAGTCAATGGGACATAATGGTTAAAAGAGGAATAACTTTATTCCTTTTAGGTATTTTAGTAAATGTATTTGAATTTTTCCTCCCATATTACGTTTGTGGAACTTTATTAGTTAGTTGGGACATATTCCCAATAGCTGGTGGATTATTACTCTTTTGTGTTGATATTTTAGCATTCGCTGGTTTATCATTCATTTTAATGGGAATTTTAAAGAAATTTGAACTTTCAAATAAGAAATTAATTGTTATTGCCCTTTTAATGTCAATAATTGGATCTTTATTAAGAGGTACTGATTTAGACATACCAGTTTTAAATTTAATATTTGGTAATTTCATTGGAACTGCTGGTGGATTTACTGCATTCCCATTATTTAACTGGTTCATATTCCCAATTGCAGGTTATATATGGGGACAATATTTCATAAGAGCAAAAGACAAAGGTGAATTCTTTGAATTCTAGTATATTTTACTAATCCTATCCATATTGTATTTCATAATATCAACCAACCACTGGGGCGGTGTCTTATCAGATGACGTTCATTTGTATTATTTCTTAAATACACTTGATGCAGTATTTTGTATAATCAATGCACACGCAGTTATTGGTTTGTGCTACGCTGTCATGAAATACTTACCAGATGCTGTAATTAAAGCATTCAGCATTTTAAGTAGTAACATTAATAGGATTTATATTGCACAATGGTTATTTATACCATTAGCAGTGATATTCATCTCATATTTATTCAAAGACTTAGTATTAACTGATTTAGTAAGTTCAATAATAGCAATAGCTATGTTATTATTATCTACAGTTTGTGCAATATATTACAAAAAATTAAGAACAAAACAATGAGGCAAACATGAGACTAAATAAAAAATTAGTTTTATTTTTTATAGTTTGTGCCCTATTTACAATAAGTAGCGTTTCAGCTATTGATAATCAGACTCCAATTATTGGAGAATCTGATTATCATACATTTAGCGAACTAAATCAAAGTATTGCAGATAGTGGGGACAAATTAGATTTAGAATATAACTACAAATATGACAATACTTCAATAAACATTAATAAGAATGTAGAATTTACAATTAATGGTAATAATCACATTATTGAAGGAATAAAAGATGAAAATGCTTTTAATATTAATTCTACAAAGACTGTTACCATCAATAATTTAATCTTTAAAAATTGTATAAATACTACAATAACCATTAATCCACCAGTTATTTTTAACAATATACAATTTATCAATTGTACAGGATTTGATACAGAATTTGCTCAACAAACGCAGGGAAATCATTTTATTAAAGCTACTGAAAATGTAACATTCAATAATTGTACTTTCCATATGGGTGATGGGAATTATCAAACCATTGGTTGTAACAATGAAGGGAATTTAATTATAAATAATTCAGTATTTGATTCTGGAAGCTTTTTCAATGGTTGTATTTATGTAAACAGATGTGATTTATTAATTGAAAATACTACTTTTACAAATTTGAATTCAAAAGTTGCAACTGCTATTAACTATAAAGGTTGGAATTTTACTTTAAGAAACTCCAAGTTTATTAATTTACACTCCAACACAACAGGTGGTGCAATTGTAGGAAAATATTTCCCATGCATTATTTATGACCCTGAAACCCAGGAAATTATTGAAATTTTACCAAATGGCCCATTTTTAATTGAAAACTGTGAATTTATAAATACTACTTCTACCAGCAATGGTGGTGCGATTCATTTTGATTTAGATTCTGGGTCACAACATAAAATACAGACTTTAAACTTAATTAATAACTCATTTATTGATTGTGAGTCTAAATTTGGTGGTGCTATTACCAATATGGGTGGTATTTTAAATATATCCAATTCAAAATTCTTAAAAAATTGTGCTAACTTTAGTGGAGGAGCAATTTATACAACATGGTCAAATGTATTTATAACTAATTGTACTTTAACCAATAACTCTGCTCAAAAGAATGCTGGTGAAATTTACTTTGATAAAAAGAACTTAACTATCATAAACTCCAGTTTAACCAACAATATAATTAGCAAAGTCTCAAACACAACTGCTAACGGTATTTATGCTTATGATGCAAGTATTTACTTTGCAAATACAACATTTAACAATGGTGGAGTTGGTGTTTATGCAAACTTTGCAGCAGACTCCAAATTAGAAAATATTACCAAAAATGAAGATGTTTTCTTACTTGACAATAAAAACTACATTGTTTCAGTTGAAAGTAAAGGAATAAAACTCAATTTAACTAACAACACAATTATTGTAGATGAACTACCCTCTAAGTTCAATTTAGACGATTGGGGATGGGTAAGTCCACTTAGACTACAGGGTGACAATTTTGATTGCTGGGCAATTGCAACAGTAACATCCATGGAATCTGCTCTTCTTAAATCAACTGGTGTTTTATATGATTTATCTCCAAATTATGTTCAAAAACTCCAATTAAAATATAATCAAAACGGAGATTTAAGAAACAGTATAACTGGATTTTCATATAGTGGTTTAGGATATGCATTAAGCTGGTATGGAATACTTCAAAGTGACAATTTCTATGATGATAGAGGAATGATAACTGATACTGATTTAAATGATGAAAGAATTCATCTCCAGGATGCATTAATTATATTTGGTGGAAAAAATGACACAGAAGACCAAATTAAAAGAGCAATAATGAAATATGGTGCAGTTTGCGTTCAGCTAATTATTGGTGATTTTCCAGCAGATGTAAATAGCACTGGTGAAGATATTGCATGTGCTGATCATAGTACTCATTTTCTTTCATTTATTGGATGGGATGATGAAAAACAGGTTTGGTTTGTCAAAGACTCCGAGGGAGTAGTAGAAAAATTAGACTACAAACAATCAGGAGAAACACTTTTCAAAGATGATATTTTTGCTATTGTTCCTCAAAATGCTATAATTGCATATATTTTTGAAAATAACATTGATTATCATGTGAATTATCAAACTGATTTAACTGGTCTTGTTGGTTTTGATGGTAATTACACATTTTATTCAAATGAGTTTACTTCAAAATACTCAGAGTTAATTGGTGCTGTTGGAACTTACTTTAATGAGTCAGGAATCAATTATTCCTTTGATATTTATGTAAATGGAGTTAAAAAGTATTCTCAAAGTGGAGTAAGTGAATTTGCAGGATTTAGAACAATCATTTTAAATAACTATGTTCATGTTAACGCAGGAGATGTATTTAAAGTAGTATTTAAAAACAATGCACTCCCATATCAGGCATATTCAAGACAACACTACGTGCCTGGAATGAGTATGGTTAGTGAAAATGGAACTAGCTGGAGAGATATTACTTTAGATAACAAGACTGTTTGTCTTAAGGTTTATACTGTAAAAGATGATACCAAAATCATAAATAACAAAGATATTTCTGTTGATTATCTTGGTGGATCATATTACTCAGTTAAAGTAGTAACTGCTGATGGACACGTTGTTGTTGGAGCTTTAGTTAAATTTACAATAGCTGGTAAAACATACACCATTAAAACAGATGCAAACGGAATAGCTAAAATCAAAATAAACCTTGTTCCAAACAAATACACAGTTACTGCATCATGCAATGGAAAACAGGTTAAAAACATAGTAACTGTAAAACAGGTTATTAAAACAAGTCCAGTTAGTGTTAAAAAGACTGCTAAGAAATTCAGTTTAAAAGCAACACTTAAAATCAATGGTAAATTAGTTAAAGACAAAGTAATTACCTTTAAATTCAATGGTAAAACCTACAAGGTTAAAACCAACTCTAAAGGAATTGCACAAAAAACCTTTAGCAAAAACACCATTAAAAAACTTAAAAAATCAAAAACATACACAGTAAAAGTAATTTACGGCAAAACTTCCGTAAAAACAACTGTTAAAGTAAAGTAGATGATTAATAATCATCTACACTTATTTTTTATCTTAAATTTAAACCGATTAATTTTGTTTTTGTCATTTCATCAAATGCATATTTGACTCCTTCTTTACCAATACCACTGTTTTTAAAACCTCCAAATGGCATATTATCAGTTCTAAAGGTGGATTGTTTATTGACAAAAACTGTTCCAGCTTCGATTTCATTTGCACATCTCATTGCAGCATAATAATCATTTGTAAATACACCAGCCTGCAATCCATATTCTGTATCATTAGCTATTTCAATAGCTTCATCCAAGTTTTTAACACGAATTATTGGTGCAATTGGACCGAATGTTTCATTTTGAACCAAATCCATATCTGGAGATACATTATCAATGACTGTTGCTTCATAAAATGCATCTTCACGATTACCTCCAGTTAATATCTTTGCACCTTTTTCAACTGCATCATTAACAGCCTGTTCTACCTGTATAGCTGCTTTTTTAGATATTAATGTTCCAAGAGTTGTTTTAGAATCCTGTGGATTTCCCATGACTAATTTTTCTGTTGCAACAACCAATTTTTGTACAAATTCATCAACAATTGACTCATCAATAATTATTCTTTTAACACCCATACATACCTGACCTGCATTTAAAAATGCTCCGTTAATAACTCCTTTAATAGCTTTATCAATATCTGCATCTTTTAAAACAATCATTGGGTCATTTCCACCAAGTTCAAGTGTTACTTTTTTCATTCCTGCTTTTTGTGAAATCATAAGTCCTGTTGGTACACTTCCAGTAAAAGAAACTTTATCAACATCAGCAGAAGTAACCAAGTAATCTCCTACTTCAGATCCATATCCTGTAACCACATTTACAACACCATCCGGAAACTCTTCATTTAAGAGTTCACAGAATTTCATAACAGTTAGCGGAGCTTCTGAAGGTGGTTTTACTATTACAGTGTTTTTACATGCTATTGCAGGTGCTATTTTATGGATTGTTAGATTAAGAGGATAATTAAATGGAGCAATAGCCACTACAACACCTAAAGGCATTCTTTGTGTAAAAGCAAAAAATCCTTTTCCGTTTAATCCAGCATCCAAAGGCACACTTTCACCATAGATTCTTTTTGCCTCTTCAGCTGCGAGTTTTAAAGTTTCAATAGACCTGTCCACTTCAACTAATGATTCATTAATAGGTTTTCCAACTTCCAGTGTTAATAACTCAGCAAATTCCTGGCGTTTTTTGCGTAATTTATCTACAACATTAAATAATTTATTTGAAATTTTAAATGCTGACATTTCAGTTAATGCTGATTTAGCATCATTTGCAGCTTCAATTGCCATGTCTGCGATTTGTCTGTGAGCAATTGGAATTGTATCGATTACTTCCCCATTATATGGATTAATTACTTCTTCTAAATCTTCACTTGAGATGTGTTTTCCACCAATTAACATATCCATTTTATCACCAGAGTTATTTTCTATTTATATAATAATTTATTATGCATAAATGATATAATGTTTTTTTATGAGAATTTGTCAAAACTGTGGAGCAGAAGTTAAACAAGATGAAGAAAAATGTGAAAGGTGTGGCAGTGAAGATATTAAAGAAGAACATTTCTGCAGAATATTGGGTACAAAAATCAAATAAATGATTTATAGTATAAATAGCAAATATTCAAGTATGGAAACCACACGATTTGAAACATTTTTTGATGCAATACTTGCAATCATCATTACCATTTTAGTTATAAAAATTCCACAACCTGCAGCACCAACAATAGCTGCAATTTTAGAATTAAAAACAACCTATATTGCATATTTAATTAGTTTTTTAACATTATACAATCTGTGGCATGCCAATCACGAATTATTCCAGATTATTGACACTATTGAAAACAGCGCAGTTTGGATTTACGGTGCAATGATATTTGTCACTTCATTAATTCCTTATTTTACACTTTGGATTGCAAATAACATTAATTCCATTCCTGCAGAGACAATGTTTGGATTAATTTTTATTATAACCCACATCCTGAACAGATTAGGAATAAAAGAGATTTATAAAAGCAACAAATACAACAAAAAGCTAAATAAAATTGGTTTTAACAGACATATGCAAAGTATGCCTTTAATAATCCTTGCTATTGGATTTATATTAACATACACTATTTTCAAACCAGGAATTTACATTAGCTGCTTAATCTCAGTTGTATTGTGGATTGTCATTGACATAAAAAAGAGGGATTACAATGGATAGATTTGAAGCATTAATTGATGCAATATTGGCAATTATCATTACAATTATTGTTTTAGAAATCCCATATCCTAGTTCAGGTAGCTGGCAAGCAATATATGCTCTTAGATATGAATTTTTAATCTATGCAGTCAGTTTTATGGTTTGTTTTAACTTTTGGAACTATAACAACAATATTTTCCATCTTGTAAATAAAATCGACTATAAAATTATTTGGATTACTGGAATTACATTATTTGTATTTTCAACTCTCCCTTATCTTACAACATTTGTTGGTGAAAATTTCTTTGAATTCATACCTCAGCTATTATATGGATTATGTTTTATCACAGCAGCAATCCTTACTTTGATAAATGGCTATCTTTTAAAAAAAGCAGATCCTGGAAATATTGCTCTACACATTGCACTAAGTAAACATAATACTTCCAGTACAGTCATTTTGGTTATAATTGGAATAATAGTTGGATATTTAGTTTATCCTCCAGCAATAATCATATGTTGCTTATTTTCAATGTTAGGCACATGGTTTATGCCAAAAATAAGAATTTATTTAAAATAAACTTATTTTTAAAAGAATAAAGAAAAAATAAGATATTCTTAGAAAAAAAATTTATTCGAGAAAAATGATTAAATCGAATAAAAATTAAAAATTGGCTCATTCTATTCTTGCTTGAAGTGCAAACAATCTAAATGAGAAAATCATAGTTATTGGAGCCAATGTAAATCTAAGAATGAAATTGGCAATACCAATTAAATCCCATGAAGGAACTGTTGCAAGACTTGAAACAAGAACAAATTGTGTGAAGAAAGAAGTAAGAAGCAAATAGAATGTTCCAGAAAATCCTAACTTAAGATACAACTTCAATATTCCAAAAATGTTTAATCCATCAACAATACTTCCTTTTTTATAAGCCATATACACTAATGAAGTATCCATCATAAACCAAAATACTGTTAAAAATAACATTAAACCAATTGAAATATAGAAATCATACTGGTAATGTTCCATTATATCTGAACAAATAACACCAATTAAAGAGTATGTAAATATTACACAAGCTTCAGAAACACCGCATCTACACATCTCAAAGAAATGATTCTAGGAGGTTCAGTAGAACCATGAATTGTTTCTTCAGTTATTTTTGAAGAATATCCTGATTCAAAAAGCAATAGTGCAACTAAAACAACTAAATATATGATAGCTAAAATAGTATTTGAAGTAGTAGCTTCCTCTACCACTGCAAGAAATGTAAAAAATACCCCCATAGCAAGAATAGCAAATTTATCCGAAATTGAATAACGAATTGCGTCCTTTACATTCAAATAAAATAATTTAGTATGTTCAATCATTACATTACCTTTTATATTTTAAGTAATAAAAAGCATTGCATTAAATGAATATTTAAATAAAGTATTTTTCCAGATTTTTTAGTTGATTATTAAATTCATTTACTTCTTTTGATTGAATTTCACTACCTAAATCATCCATATAACTGCGATACATGCAAATAACAAGTAATACCACAACAAATATTCCTCCAAACAGTAAAATAAACTCAGCAGAGGTTTGTGCTTTTTCATCCATTAAAATCCCCCCATAAGTAATGATACACCAAAATTAGAAATAACATAAAATATTCCGAATGCTGCTGCCACAAGAGGTAGTGAAAACTTAATTCCAGGTTTTATTTCACCATACATTATAATACTAATAATAAAACCAATCAAAAGAGAATGAATCATTAAATAAAGCTCTCCTGCAAGAGGAGCTGTAAGAATAATCTCTGTTTGCATCCCATAGGTTTGCATAAACTCAGAATATACACTAACCATTCCCATAGCAAATGGTGTTGCTACAATAGCTGAAATTAGTAAAAACATAACAGACATCATAACTGCAGATTTTCGCTCACGTTTAAGAGCTATTAAATCCCTCAAATCATTGGAAACATCAAATAATACTGTTGATATACTTGATCCACTTTTTCTTCCATCAAGTATAATTCCAAATATCCTCTCCAGTTCTTTTGATTTTAACCGGACACTCATTGCCCTCCATGCTTCATCAAAATTACGCCCCATTCGAATTTCAATTATTGCACGCCTTATCTCATCATATAACGGGCCTTTAGAGTAATGAGACATATCTTCCATTGCATTTTCAAAGCTTAAACCAACCTGAAGCATGCTTGAGAGCTGTCTTAAAAAGTCTGGTGCGCTACGTTCAATTTCCTGTACTCTCTTTTCCTGCATTAAAATAACATAAGCAAAAAGTGCAGGAATTATGAAAAATGGAAAAATTAACAAGGAAAATGATAAATTAAAAAGAATTATTAGAGTTACTAGAAAAGTTTCCATTACTGTAATAACTATTATTAGTATAGATAAAACTTTACTTGCATCTGTAAAAATAGCACCACTTAATAAAAATTCACTAAATTTAGATAAATACGCATCAGAAATATTATTGTCTAAAAATAAAGCTACATCATCAATCATTTTAAATTTCATGGAAAAATATTATATTTTAAAAAATATAAACCCTCAGTAAGTTTTAAAATCAATTTTTAGATGTAAAATAAAAAAAATAAGTAAAATAGAATAATCAATATTCTATTTTATACGTTTAGTCACAAATCTGGTAATTACACCAAAGAATCCAATAACAAATCCAATTTCAATAATATTAATAATCATAGCTACATAGTCAATATTTCCAGAATTGAAAATACTATCATATGTTAACTCATGAGAATTGTTTTTGGAGACATTCTGATTTTTGTGCTGAAGAGTTCCATTATTTCCTAATCCTTCCCCAGTTCTATTTTGGTTTTTGTGTAATCCTTTACCTGAACCATCACGTTTACCTTGTCCAGAACCATCATGCTTTCCATTACCAGGACCAGTTCCATCATGCTTACCTTGTCCAGAACCATCATGTTTACCCTGACCAGTACCATTTAAGTGCTTACCAGTTTTATTACCCATATCAGTACCATTTAAATGTTGACCATCGCCACCATTTCCTTTTCCAAGACCTAATCCATTACCATGACCATCACCATGAGGGTTTGAAGGATCATATGTAAATGGTCCAGATAACCAGTCTGCAAATGATGTATTTGCCATACTAAAAGCTCCACCAACGAGAATCAACAAAGAAATGACAATAACCAATGATTTTGACGGATTTTTAGGTAGTTTAATAATTTTTCTAATCATTGAATAGAATGTATCCCATTCAAGACCAAGATGAATACCTACAAGAATTAGTGCAAATGCACATAAGAAATTATGTATAAACTTCCAAATTCCAAAGTATCCGAAGTTGAATAATACTTTAGAAATCATTATTCCAGTAATAACCATCAATACAAAATCAATTAATAAAACTACATCTACAATATATCTCAATTTGGTTTTGGTTTTTATTTTTCTGAATTTCTTTGCTGATGCAATAAACAGTTTTCTGTTGAAAAATAAGTGAATTAGAACAATTACAAATACCAATAAACCTATAATTTCATGAAAACCTATGGATACGATTCTTTTTTTATACATTAATAAAAAGAATACAATCATAACCCATCAATCAATAGTTTCCAAGTATTTCTCTTCATATTATCACATTTTTAAAATTACAATTAAACATTTGTCAAAAATAGTATTTAAAATTTAATCAAATGACAAATATTTAAGACCATTAATCAAAAAAATTAGTATTTTGTAAAATATAGTTAATTAAAGTGTAAATTAAAAAAATTCAAATTAAACAAAAGTGATGAAACTATTTAAATGAAGTCAAAAAAATATAATATTAATAACAAATGGAGAAAAAATAATGAAAAAAATAGGATTAATTGGATGAACTGCTCCAGAATCAACAATAATGTATTACAAAAAATTAACTCATGAACTAAATGAAATGAACGGTGGTGAAAAACTACCTGAAATTACTATTGAAAGTGTTGATATGTATAATATCCTAAATCAAATAGGAAATAGAAACTGTGAAGAAGCTTCAGATTATATGGTTGAAAGAATAAAATATCTAAAAAATGGTGGTGCAGAAATCATATCATTTACATCAGTAACAATGCACATCTTACTTGATCACATTTATAAAAAAACAGATATTGAACTTGAAAGCATTCCAAAAGCAGTATGTGAAAAAGCAGTTTCAAAAGGAATTAAAAAAGTTGGGCTTTTAGGAACTGGTTTTACAATGAAAGAAAACCATATGAAAAAAGATTTCATAAAAGAAGGAATTGAAGTATTCGTACCTGATGAAAAAGGCCAAGAATTAATTGATAATAAAATATTTGAAGAACTTGTTCACGGAACTATTAACGAAAGTACTGTAAAAGAATTTGTTAATATAATCGAAGAAATGAAAAACAAATATGGAATTGAAGCAATTATTCTTGGATGTACTGAAATACCATTAATTATAAATGACGACAATTCCCCAGTACCAGTTTTAAATGCAACTGAAATACATATAAATAAATTAATAAAAATGGCAATGGATTAGAACTCAAAATCAGTTCTAATTTCAGATACCTCATTGCATTTAGCTAATACATTGACTAATCTTTCATCCAAATCTGTTTGGTTGTTGTGATAGTCAATTTCACCAAGCTCACTTCTAGTTTCATAAGCCAAATGTTCTTCGTCCAATGAAAATTGGGCATTTACATTTTCCTTATTTCCACGTGCATCAAGCCTGATCCATTTATCTAATTGCTCAATATAAACAGTATTAAAAGCGTGGATAATATAACCATCACTTGCATCATCTGCTCTTGTAAGCAACTGATAGCTAATTCCAGATGGAATTCCATTTGCTCTTAGAAGAGCTGCAAGAAGACATGATTTTGTCCAGCACACCCCTGTTTTATTTGCAAGTACTTCACTAGCTTTTTTTGAGACAACACTTGCATTAATATCCCATGAATGTGGAATTTCATCACGAACAAACATGAAACATCGCTCAATATAATCAATATCATCACTAGATAACTCTTTTAGATGACCAACCTTTTTTTGAATGTTTTCATCATTATAGTCAATGCTTTGTGTTTCAATTAAATAATCGTTCATTTAACAATCCCCTATAAGTTGAGAGGCAAATCCCCAATTATATTAGCTTTTTTTGAGATTAAAACTGTATCTTCAAGTCTAACTCCAAATTCTCCTTCCAAGTATATTCCAGGTTCAACTGTTATAACCATTCCCTTTTCAATTACTGTTTCATCACGTGTTGAAAATCCAGGAGTTTCATGAATATCAAGACCTAAACTGTGACCTGTTGAGTGTATAAAGTTATCACCATACCCATAGTCTGAAATAATATCACGGGCAACCTTGTCTATTTCACAGCATTTTAAACCTGGTTTGATTGCTTTAATAGCTTTATCATGAGCTTCACGAACAATATCCCAAATTTCCTGTTGAGCTTCACTAAATACAATAGTTCTTGTATTATCAGAACAATACCCGTCAAATATTGCTCCCCAGTCAATTAAAATTGGTTCTTGTAATTTTTTAGCCTCAGGAACAGCATGAGGAAGGCTTGAATTAGCACCACTGGTTACTATTGTGTCAAATGATTCTTTTGAAGCACCATTTTCAATCATATATCTTACAAGATCAAAAGCTATTTCCTTTTCAGTTGATTCATTATTCCTAATATCCAATTGTAAAAATGATTTTTGAGCAATTTCAGTTGCTTTTGTGATATTTTCAATCTCACGAGGAGTTTTAATCATACGCTGCTCATCAACATATGTTTTTGCACAAATGTTAAAATCATCTCTAAATCTTACATAAGTACTGAATGGAAGAGTTGGTTCAATTGCAAGGTTTTTAATACCTTCTTTTTTTAATTCACCAACCATAACATCATATGATTCATATTCTTTAACTTCAATAGCTGAATCACGTTTTGCAATTTCCATATCCATTCCAGATGCATAAATAATCGGATTTTCTTTAATTATACAAAAAGCAAAACTTGTTGGTTTATATCCTGAAAGATAACTGACATTGTTAAATTGTGTTAGCATATAAGCATGAATATTATCTTCCTGCAATTTTTTTAAAATATTATTTACATGTATTTGCATGTTTAATAATTAAGAAAAAAGTATTATAAAAAAATAAAGGATAATTTTATTAAAGTCAAATTAGATATTTTAAAAGTATGTTTAAATTTACAGCTAATGAAATAAGAGATTTAATAATTGCATTTGTTGTAATCTCTTTAAGTTTTGCAATAGTACAAGGAGGAAGAGACCCTTCTTTAGTACTTAATATTTTACCAATTGTTATGGTTGGTGTAGGAACAGGTTTTATATTGCATGAACTTGGACATAAATTCGTGTCAATGAAGTACGGATACTGGGCAGAATTTAAATTATGGCCACAAGGATTAATATTTGCACTTTTAAGTTCATTTTTAGGATTTGTATTTGCAGCACCTGGTGCAGTATATACCTATGCAAACTATATGAACGATGAAATCAACGGTAAAATCTCAATTGCTGGACCTATTGTCAATATAATCATTGCATTAATCTTCTTGGCAATTTGTGTTGTTGTTTACCCAACAGCATTTTTCTCTGAAACATCCTTGTTAATATTCCTTGTTTGTTCAGTAGGATATACAATTAACAGTTTCCTTGCTACATTTAACTTAATACCATTTGGAAACTTGGATGGATCTAAAGTATTAACCTGGAATGCTGGAATTTGGGTTGTTACAATTGCAGTTGCAGGTTTAATGACTTTTATGTCAATGACAATAGGCGTTGAAAATATTGTAAGATTAATTATAGGACTTTAAGAATGACAGAACAGCTCACATATTTTGAAGGAACACACAGAGTTATTGCTCCTGAAAAAACAATTGAAAATAATGAAGATAAATTGATAACTGCAGGAATTACCCGTATTGCAGACATTACTGATTTGGATAGAATTGGACTTCCAGTATTTACTGCAATCAGACCTACTGCAGAAGATGGTGCAATCAGTATTTATGGTGGAAAAGGAATCACAAAAGACCATGCTAAAGCGTCTGCTATGATGGAAGGTTTTGAGAGATATTCTGCTGAAAAACAGGACGATGATGAAACAATTATCGCAACTGTTGATGAAATCAGCACTAAAGGTGAATATATTGATCCTAAAACCTTAAATCTACCTCAAAAATATGAAAAAGAAGATATATCACAAATCCCATTAGAATGGAATTTAGCAACAGATATAATCTCAAATAAAGACCATTATGTTCCTTCAAATGCAGTATTCCACCCATATACTCATGATAATGATATTCAGAGCTTTTTTAAATCAAACACCAATGGTCTTGCTTCAGGAAACATTTTAGAAGAAGCAATATTACATGGAATGTTTGAAGTAATTGAAAGAGATGCGTGGAGTATTTTTGAGTTAACACATAAAAATTATTCACAAATCAATTTAGACACTATTGAAAGTGAATTGATAAACAATACCATTGAAAAATTTGAATCCAATGGAATTAAAATTAAATTGATGGATTTCACAGCAGATATCCAAGTTCCAACAATAGCTGCTTCTGCAGACGATACTGTTACAAAAGATGCTGGATTATTAACACTTGGAATGGGAACACACCTTGATCCAGAAATTGCTGTTTTAAGAGCACTAACCGAAGTTGCACAAAGCAGAGCAACCCAAATCAACGGTGCTCGTGAAGACACAGTAAGAGCAGATTTTGCACGTGAAGCAGGTTATGAAAGAATGAAAAGAATCAACAAATACTACTTCAGACAGGAAGAAGAGCAAGTTGATTTTAGAGATATTGAAAATAAATCCACAACATCCATTAATGAAGATATTGAAATTGTAAAAGATGAATTAATAGCTAATGATATTAAACACATCCTATATACTGATTTAACAAGACCTGAACTTGACATAAGTGTTGTAAGAGTCATAATTCCAGAAATGGAGCTTTATGCAATTGATCCTAATCGTGCAGGATACAGATTTTTAAGAGTATGATAAAATGGTAAAGATTCTCATTTATACAGGGCTTTCACTTCCTTTTAGCGAAGCAAAGGAAATTTTAGATTCACACGACGATATTGAAGTAGTCTACAAAAGACCAATCAAAAGAGGAGACTTAAGTCACGATATAAAAGAAAATCCGGACATTATCGCAATAATTGATGGAGTATTTCATCAAAATTCTGCTGTTGGACATAGAGAAATCCTTAGTGTGATGAAAAAAGGAGTTAAAGTATATGGTTCTTCAAGTATGGGAGCTCTTAGAGCATCAGAACTTGACGTTTTAGGAATGGAAGGTATTGGATATTGTTATAATGAATATGCAAGTGGAAATGTTACTTCTGATGATGATGTTGCAGTAATGCTTGACAGTGAAACACTAGAAGCACTTTCAGTTCCATTAATTAGTATGAATTATGTTTTTACAAATGCAGTAGCTGAAAATATAATAACCAAAGAAGAAAAAGATGAACTAATTAAGATTACAAAAGAAACCTATTATCCTAAAAGAAATTATGCTCAAACATTATCACAATCAAGTTTAGACGCTGATAAAAAAGGAAAATTAATTGATTTTATTCGTACTTCAAAAGATATTAAAAAAGAAGATGCAAAAGAATTGCTAAACCATATTAAGTCAGTGATTGAATGAATATAGAAAATAAGATAAACACCGTTAAAGAAATATTAAAAGACAAAAAGGTAGCTATTGGTTTTTCAGGCGGAAGTGATTCAACATTAATCATTTATTTAGCATCCCTTTTTGCAAAAGACACCCTTGCAATTACCATTGATAATCATTTAATGCCAACTGGTTTTATTGAACATACCAAAAGAGTAACTGATCTTTATAATGTTCGCCATGAGATAATTGATATTGATTTTTATAAAGATGATGATTTTTTAGAAAATTCACCAAAAAGATGTTATACATGCCGTAATTTAATGTATAGTGAAATTAAAAAGCTTGCAGTTGAAAATGGCTTTGATTATATTTGTGACGGCAATAACATCAGCGATTTAATTGATGATCGCCCAGGAATATTAATTACTTATGCTAATAACTTCAAAACACCATTAATTGAAGCTAGATTAAACTCAAAGGAAATTCACGAATATCTTGATAAAAATAATATTCCTTATTCAAAATCAACTACATGCCTTGCAACAAGAATTAAAACTGATACTCCAATTACAAAAGAAAAAATAGATACTATCAGTTATTGTGAAGATTATATTTTATCCAATACCAACTGCGAAATCGTCAAAGTTAGAGATTTTGGAAAAGTTAGTATGTGTGAAGTAGATAATATTATTGAAGTTCTGCAAGATAATAAATTTAAACAGATAAACGATGAATTAAAAAAGCAAGGTTATAAAAAAGTATCATTAAATTTATCAGAAATTAAAAATACTGATGAGATAATTCTTGATTGCAAAAATGGTTCATTTTCATATAACCTTCCATTCACAATCAACATGGAAAATACAAAAAAACAACTTAAAAATGAAATTTTGAATAAAACAAATAAAAAAATAGAAATAGAAAATATTGATATTTATGATACCGGTTTAATAAAAGGAAATAATTTTAAAAACTATGAAGATGCATTAAACAGATTCATGTATGTCCTTACAAAAATAAGGAGAAACATCTAGTTTTTCATTTCCATATATTTTTTTAATACGATATCCGGAGTTTCAATACTTTGATCAAAAGTGGTCAATAATTCTTTAGGTTCAAAATCATCTTCTACTTTTCTAAGATTCTTAAGGAAAATAGAATCTCCATCAATTTTAAACCCAACGTCATCTGCTGTAATTGAGATTAATTTTATTTCAATTTCAGAAGCTTTTTCCAAAGCATCATTTGATTTAACCTCATATTTTAAATTCAACATTTTATGAGGCATAATCTCATTAATAGTTCTTTTGATAACAGAATCCAAAAGTTCCAAAAATTTAATGGCAGGAGGCATATCATTAGCCCACCAATATGTAAGAACAGAATTTAAAACAATTTCGTGTTCGGAGAAATCATCATATAACCTCGCACGAACACCAACACTTGTATTATCAACTACTTTAATCACTAAAACTGGACTAACTGCCATTATACCACTATTCTTGCGGAATTAATGCTTTAATTAAATCACTAGCTCTTACAAGACCTACTAAATTACCTTCAACACCAATAACAGGAATTTGTTCAATGTTTAAGGTTTTCATTTTTCTAGCACAGTCAGAAACTTTAGTTTTAGAGTTAGCAACTTCAACATTTCCTACAGCAACATCACAAACAACTTTATCAGTAAACTTCAAGTGATTTTTCTCAATGTATAATACTGAAGTACTGTCCCAGGACCATTTATCTCCTTCAGTTCCTACAGTAGAACTGTGTTCACTTCTTTCAGAAATAATTTCAATTTCTGAGATGAAATCAGTTTCAGTTAAAATTCCAGATAATTTAGCATCATCATCAAGAGCTAAAACGGATTTTAAACCAAATTGATTCATAGTTTCAAATGCAACGTTTAATGGAGCTTTATCCCATGTTGTTGGAACAGTTGTAATCATATAATTTTCAACTGCATCATTAATTTCAGTTTTAGTTAATGCATTGGATACAATATCAAATGATGTAATAATACCCACTAATGCTCCTTCATCATCAACAACAGGAACTCTTCTAACATTATTATCTACCATTTTACGAGCAGCATCAACTACATCATCACCAGGTTTTACGGTGACTAAATCTCTACTCATTAACATTGCAAGTTGTTCTTCATCAGGATTATTAATTAAATCAGAACGAGTTATGACTCCTACTAAAATGTCAGTGTCTCCTTTGACAACTGGTAATACTGCTTTTTTTTCTTTTCTCATTAAGTCTAAAACTTTGTCTCTGTTACCAGGAACAGAAACGCTTACTACATTTTTAGACATTGTTCTTTTAACTAACATATAAACACCTATTATAAAAATACAATAAATTGTAATTAATGAACTACAAGTACTGCACATTTAGCTGAATTAACAACTTTATCTGCAACACTACCCATAATAAATCTATCAAATCCGGATTTGCCAGAACTGCCCATTACAATTAAATCAACATCTTCTTCTTTAGCTACCTCAAGGATAACTTTAGCAGGCAAACCTTCTTTAATTACATGAGTAATCTTTAAATCATTTTTATTCAATTTATCAAATTCCTCAAGATTTTCTTCAGATCTTTCTTTTAAAATTTGATTTAACTGATATACTTCGTCATCTAATGGGAGTCCGCTAACAAAATTATTTTCTGTAACACTTATAGCGATTATTTCCGCCCCACAGACATTTGCTAAAAATAAAGCTTGTTTTTGTGCTTTTTTTGCAAATTCTGAACCATCTGTTGGAACAAGTATTTTTTTATACATCATTAACAACCTCCAAATAATACATTAATATCGATTATATATTATGAATAATTTTTTTATTAATCCTATATAATATATTTTTCGTTTCACATCGATTTATTATATTAAGGTATGGATTTTTGGAAAATGAATTAAACACATTAAATTGAGCCAAATTATCCTCCAAAATTACTGATTTTTGAACTACATTATTAATATCAAATCCACAGACATTTGTAGTTGCCATTTTTAATAACTCACATGGATCAATATACTTTCTATAACACACTGACATGATTTTTAAACTAAACTCCAATTCACGAAGCATATTTGGTGAATTAAGCATTACATTATCAGTTCCAATCATAGGTTTTATACCTAAATCAAGCATTTGAGGCAATGGAACCACACCAACATTTAATGTTGCATTAGCTCTTGGACATACAACAGTATTTTGATTAGACTGCAAAACACCATCTAAATCATTATTTTTTGGATTTGTAAGATGTACCAACTGAGAGAATTTAGAATTAACTCCCTTTTCAATTTCAGACAAACCACAATCATTTAAAGATTCTATCTGATTAGATTCTGATTCTGCAACATGAATTGAAGATATTTTTCCCTCTTTTTTACATTCTTTTGAGATTATATCTGCAACATCAGTTGTAATTTCCCCAAAACCACTTGGTGCAATACCATCAGCAATTTTTAAGAGTTTACGAACAGCTATTTTTACTTTACTTAAATCAGGATCATCGCCATAAAAACTGTCGTCACGTCCTAAAATAATTGATTTTATTGGAATACCTTCAGCTGCTTTTTTTAATAGCTTAACTCCTTTTAGTCCACCTTCACGATAATCAATAAAGTGAGTTGTACCACTATTAACCATATCCCACATAGAAGATTTCATTGCTTCGACTAAATCATCATCACTGGCCTTAGACAATGCCACATGTTTAATTCCATTAGGAGGTTTCACCATCTCACTTAATGAATAACCATAGCCCTCATCTTTAATGATAGAGTCTCCTATATGCATATGACCATTTATGAATGATGGGCAAACAATAGCTCCATCAACATCAATTATTTCACCTTCTAAGACATCTTTTCCAATTTCAATGATTTTTCCATCACCAACAACAATATTTTCACGTGCTGGAACTAAATCCATTCCTTTTAATATGATTCCGTTTGCTATAGTGAACATTAAAGGTGAATCTAATTTTTTTAATTAATATATTTTAGCATTAAATATTTATTAAATCAAAAATACAAAAATAAGATATATAATTCAGACTTTTTAAACCAGGTGATATTATTAACTCTCAAGAAATAAGATACTTTTACAGGAATATTGTAAAAACTGGAAACGTATATAGAGTTAAATATAATAATAAAGACTACGGAGAGTTTAAAAAGTTATCTGACGCATTATATGAAAGAGATGCACTATTTTTTTGTAATTTTGATTATGATTTACTTGTTGAGTGTGATCTTGAAAACAAGTATGAAAATAAAGTCCTGCCACCATTTCCAGAAAAAAGACCAAAAGGCAGAATTAAAGGAACCAAGGTCAACAAAAAAGAAAGAGAAGGTGAAATTCTCTTTAACCACAAGATTAGAAAGTTCTACATCAAAAAAGGCGATGAAAACATTGGCCAATATGATACAATGACTGAAGCATTTTATTATAAAAAGCTATTAATGAACAATGATTGGGATAAAAGCGTTTTAAAAACTAATATTACTCAAAAAATTGAACTTAATGCAGTTATTGATCCAAAAGTAGAATACAAAGTAAAACTAAACTTCTGTCCTAAATGTAAAAGCAGATTAAAAGTTGGCGAAACAGAATGTTCATCATGTGGTATCAATATTAATGATTACCTTGTAAATAAATAAAAAAAGGATAGAGAAAAACTATTCTCCATCAACGTATTTGTTTAAAGATTTAACTTTAATTTCATTATTTTGAATAGCTTTAATTGCATTTAAAACTGCTCTTGCTCCAGCTAAGGTAGTAACGTAAGGAATACCAAGTTCAATAGCAAGACGTCTAATAATGTAACCGTCTTTTGCAGATTGTTTACCTTCAGAGGTATTAATAATTAAATCTACTTCATTGTTTAAGATAGCATCTCTGATGTTAGGAGAACCTTGAGATACTTTTAATATCTTTTCAACTGAATCAAGACCGGTTGCATCAGCAGTACCTGCAGTTGCAATAAGATCAAATCCTAAATTGGATGCAGTCTCTGCAATTGGTCTAATTTTCTTTTTATCTGATTCTTTAACACTGATAAATATTTTACCTTCTTTAGGTAATTCCATACCTGCGGAAAGTTGTGATTTATAGAATGCCATTCCGTAGTTTTCATCAATACCGATACTTTCACCAGTGGATTTCATCTCAGGACCTAAAACAGTATCGGATTCAGGAAGTTTTAAGAATGGGAATACAGATTCTTTTACTGCAACATGGTCTAACTTGATTTCTTTGGTTAAACCGAAGTCTTTGAGTTTAGCACCTTGCATAATCCAGGTTGCTACTTTTGCTAATGGAACTCCAATTGCTTTACTTACAAATGGAACAGTTCTACTTGCACGAGGGTTAGCTTCAATAATGTAAACCATTTCTTCATCAGGTTTTACAGCATATTGAATGTTCATTAAACCTTTAACGTTTAATTCTAAAGCTAATTTAGTTGAATTTTCACGGATAGTGTCTAAAATATATTCAGGAATAGTTTGAGGAGGTATTACACATGCAGAATCTCCGGAGTGAACACCTGCTTCTTCAATGTGTTCCATAATTCCTGCGATGAATACATCTTCACCATCACATAAAATATCCACATCAAGCTCAATAGCATCTTCTAAGAACTTGTCAACTAAAATTGGGTGTTCTGGAGATACTTTTACAGCTTCTTTCATATATTCTTCAAGTTCGTTGTTATCATAAACAATTTCCATAGCTCTTCCACCGATTACGTATGATGGACGAACAAGAACTGGGAAAGTAATTTCTTCTGCAATTTCTTTTGCTTCTTCAAATGAGTTTGCAGTTCCATATGGTGCTTGATGAATGTGTAATTTTTCTAAAAGTTCAGCAAATAATTCTCTGTCTTCAACTCTGTCAATACTTTCGTATGGAGTACCTAAAATTTTAACACCTGCATTTGCAAGAGGTACAGCTAAGTTAATTGAAGTTTGACCACCGAATTGAACAATTACTCCGTCAGGTTTTTCTTGTTCAATTACTCCCATTACGTCTTCATAGGTAAGTGGTTCAAAGAATAATTTGTCAGAAATATCATAATCAGTACTTACGGTTTCAGGGTTGTTGTTGATTAAGATTGTTTCAATTCCTTCTTCTTTTAAAGCTAAAGAGGAATGTACACAACAGTAATCAAATTCAATACCTTGACCAATTCTGATTGGTCCTGCACCAAGAATTACAACTTTCTTCTTGTTGGTTGAAGTAAGTTCATTTCCTTTATCGTAACTACTGTAGTAATATGGGGTTTTAGCTTCAAATTCAGCAGCACAGGTATCCACCATTTTATATGATTGTTTAATGTTGAATCTTGAAAGTAAATTTTTAATATATTCTTCGGTTTGGCCAGATAAGTCTGCTAATCTTTTGTTGGAACAACCCATTTGTTTAGCTTTTCTTAAGAATTCTTCATCTTCTAATTTTTCAGCAGTTACACTGTTTTCAAAGTTAACAATGTTTCTGATTTTGTATAAGAAGAAGTTATCGATATTGGTGAGTTCTCTTATTTTATCGATATCCATTCCGTCTTTAATAGCGGAGTAGATTTGGAAATAGATTTTATCTGTAGGATTGGATAATTCTTCTTCAGTGTAGTCAATGTATTCGAAACCATCGAATCCCATATCAAGAGATCTAAGTGCTTTTTGGAATGCCTCTTCAAAGGTTCTTCCAATAGCCATTACTTCACCAGTAGCTTTCATTTGAACTCCTACTTCACGACTTACGCCTTTAAATTTATCAAATGGCCATCTTGGGATTTTGATAACAACATAATCAATAGCGGGTTCAAAGGAAGCTGGTGTTTCTTTGGTGATATCGTTTTTAATTTCATCTAAAGTTAATCCTAAAGCAATTTTTGAAGAGATTTTTGCAATTGGATAACCTGTTGCTTTAGATGCAAGCGCACTACTTCTGGATACACGTGGGTTTACTTCAATAACTTTGTATTCATCAGTTTCAGGGTTAAGTGCAAATTGAATGTTACATCCGCCTCTAATTCCTAAAGCTCTGATAATTTTAATTGATGCATCACGCATTTTTTGAACGGTTTCATCACATAAGTTTTGGATTGGCGCAACAACAACACTGTCTCCAGTGTGAATACCCATAGGATCAATGTTTTCCATAGTACATACAATAATACAGGTATCTTCTTTATCTCTCATTACTTCAAATTCGATTTCTTTCCATCCAAGAACTGATTCGTCAATGAGAACTTGGTTGATGAAACTCATATCTAAACCATGAGTTGCAATTTCAATTAATTCTTCTTCGTTATGTGCAATTCCACCACCAGTACCTCCTAAGGTGAATGCTGGTCTTACAATAACAGGATAACCAATGTCTTCTACTGCTTCAAGTGCTTCTTCAACACTTTCAACTGCATGACATTTAGGAATTTCTTCACCAATCTCATCCATAAGATTTGCAAATAAATCACGGTCTTCTACGTCTTTAATAGTTTGAACATCAGAACCTAAAACTTTAATTCCATCAAGTAAGCCTAAATCTCCAAGTCCTGTTGCAATATTCAATCCAGTTTGTCCACCCATAGTAGGTAAAATTGAATCTACTTGTTCTTCTTCGATAATTCTAGCAACAACTTCCGGAGTTAATGGTTCAGTATAAACAGTGTCTGCCATATCAATATCAGTTTGGATAGTAGCAGGATTACTGTTAACAAGAACTGTTTCAATTCCCTCTTCTCTTAATGATTTACATGCTTGTGATCCTGAATAATCAAACTCAGCTGCTTGTCCAATTTGAATAGGTCCAGAACCAATAATTAATACTTTTTTAATATCCTTATCAACTGGCATATTATAATCCTCATTAAATTTTTTAGTATTCATCCATCATTTGATTAAATTTGTCAAAAACATTTCTTGTATCGTTTGGACCAGGTCCTGCTTCAGGGTGGTACTGTATACAATGTAATGGCAATTCTTTGTGTGAAATACCTTCAGGAGTGCCATCATTTAAATTAATTTGGGTTAAAACTAAATCAGTTTCTTTTAATGATTCTTTATCAATGGTAAATCCATGGTTTTGTGAGGTAATAAATACTTTTCCAGTATTTAAATCTTTAACAGGTTGATTTTCACCTCTGTGACCAAATTTCATTTTATATGATTTTGCTCCAAAAGATTTAGCGATTAATTGTTGACCCATACAAATACCAAAGACAGGCAATCTGTTTGATAATTTTTTCATGGTTTCAATAGTTTCAGATACCCTATCAGGGTTTCCAGGACCAGAAGTAATCATTAAACCGTTAGGAGAATAATCTAAAACAGTTTTATAGTCAACATCATATGGGAATAAGACTACACCAATATCTCTTTCCAAAAATGAGTTGATAATATTCTTTTTAACACCACAATCAATTAATGCCACTTTTTTATCAGCATCTTCATTGAAAGTTTTGATTTCTTTTGTAGATACTAATGGAACAACGTCGATGTCTTCAATACGTGGTTGAGAACGTGCCATTTCAATTAATTTATCATCAGAAATATCTTCAGTTGTGATTGCTGCTTTAAGAGAACCTCTTTCACGAATTTTAAGAGTTAAATCACGTGTATCAATTCCACTGATTCCCGGAGTCTTAAATTCTTTTAAGAAGTCATCCAAAGTTTTTTGAGGTCCGAAGTTAGAAACTTCACGGCAAACGTCACGGCAAACAAAACCTTCAACTTGAATTTTATCTGATTGATACCACTTCTCACTTACACCATGATTTCCTTCTAATGGGTAAGTAGACATTAAGATTTCTCCTTTAAAAGACGGATCAGTCAATGATTCGGTATAACCACCCATACCAGTAGAGAAAACGAGTTCTCCTAATTTAGTGGTCTCATAACCAAATGCATCACCTTTTAAAACAGTACCATCTTCTAAAGCTAATTTAGCTATTTTTACCATTAAATCACCATATAAAAAAATATAAAATTACTTTCTATCTTTAATATATATTATTTTACTATATTATTAAGGTTTGTTTTTTGTAAAAAAATTGATTTTAAAAAAATAATTATTTTCAACATGTCAATGCCATTAACACCAAAATTTGAATAAAAAATAACCTGGAAAAATTTTGTAGAACCTAAACTTTAAATGATAAAAACTCTAAAAGATAGTTGTTAATTAAAATTTGTAGGAAATAATTATGCAAAGTAAACTTGAGAAATATATTGTTTTAATATCATTTATTTCATCAATTGTTGGTGTTTTTGTTATAAATGGAGTTATTATTGGAGTTCCAGACATTGCAAGAGAATTTGGAATGAATAATGAATTGAAAATTGGATTCCAACAATTTTGTATTTGCAGCAATCATACTAACCGTTCCGGCAGGACAATTAGCTGGAAAAATTGGTTTTAAAAAGACACTGATTATAGGATGTACAATAAAGCTAATTGGATTTATTGGAATTCTTTTAGCAACTTCTCCAGAAACATTCCTATTATTTAGAGCAATACAGGGAATTGGAGTAGCTTTTTCAAATGTTAGTGAACTAGCAATTATTGCACTTGGAATTAAAGAAGAAAGTCGTGGAAAAGCTCTTGGAATTACAGCAACAGGAGTTTATGTTGGTACCTCAGCAGCACCAGTAATCTGCGGGTTTTTAGTCGAAAATTTCGGATGGAAATCAATGTTTTACATCACAATACCTTTTTTGGTATTATGTATACTGTTAATGATTTTCAAATTAGACAGTGAATGGAAAGTTGATGAAAAAATAAAAATTGACAAAAAAGGTTCTATTTTGTATATGATTGGAACATTTTTATTCATTTACGGATTTTCCGATTTAGTAACACCAATTGGTAAAATATGTCTTATAATTGGTTTAATTTTCCTAATTGTCTTTGCAATATACGAATTAAGACAAAAATATCCTGTATTTAATGTAAAAATATTTAAAAATAGATCATTTACTTCCTACAATATAGCTGGATTTTGCGGTTATTTTGCAGTTACAGTTGTAACCACCATTCTAAATTACCATTTTCAATATATTAAAGGATGGGACCCTGAAACAGCAGGTTTAATATTAATAATAAGTCCAATTATAATGTCAATTACAGCAATTAACGCAGGAAGACTTTCTGACAAATATCATCCTCAAAAAATTGCATTAATTGGAATGACAATAAGCATTTTCGCATTTATACTATTATCATTAGTAAATGCAAATACATCATTGCATATAATTATAATTGCTATGATATTACAGGCATTAGGAATGGGATTATTCTCAAGTCCAAATATGAATGCAATTATCGGATCTGTTTCAAAAGACAATATTACTGATGCAACAGGAGCTTTAATTACAATGAGATCTGTTGGTCAGACAATGAGTTTATCCCTTATAACACTTGTATTTTCATGGATTATGGGAAATTTAGAGTTGTCTTCAAAATATGCTCAAATGATTGTCCAATCTTCACAGACAATTTGTGTAATCTGTGCTTTAGCATGTATAGTTGGAGCAATAGTTTCAATAATTGGAATAAAATCAGAAAATAAAATTAAAAAAGAATTGTAGCTATCTTTTAGATGCTACAATAGTATCTTTTATATGATACGGAGGAAGTTCAATTTTTAAGTCTAATAACTTAATTAGTGCTTCAACACCTCTTCTTCCACCATTAAATAGTTGATATGAGGATTTTGGAATAATTATGACTCCACCTGTTTTTACGTTTTCAAAACAGTTCAATAATATTTTTACAATATCATCAATTTTATATTCAAACATAATGTCATTCAAATTCAAAATTATATAATCGAATCCGGATACTACTGGTGAAATCTCATCAGGATGAAGCTGCAATATACCACATCCATCAACAAATTTATCACTTACCAATAATCCAGTACCATATTTGGAATTAGATTTTATTAATTCCTTAAGATTATCCAAGTCATTTTGCAAATCTCCCTTGTTAATAGGATTTTTTTCACTTAAAACTAATGGAAATGCATGTTTTTCAACATTTCTTAGATAATCAATATTGTTTTGTATTACGTCATAATCCTTGTGAGCCAAAAATACAGTACCACAGGAACCAAATAGATCTTTGGTTTTAGGAAATACCTTCATATCAGTTTCATTAACATCAACCATTTTTGTCTTTACATGACTTCTTAATTTGACACTGATGTTTGACATTGGAGATGCAATAGCTGCAATTTCATCTGGTACAATGAAGAATTTTACTGCACCATAAGCATATAACTGATATTTCTGTTTTAATTTTTCTTTGAAGTGATCAGGTTTTAAATAAGCATCCAAAATACAATCAGTTTCATGATGACCTGCAATCTTGTCTAAAAATTCTGCAGTCATCCCACCACCACATGGACGACAGTTAACTTCAATTAGTACTGGACCATTTTCATCAATCATATATTCACCGTGAACAGGACCATATTGAATTCCCATTGCATCTGCAACATCATATGCATATTCAATCATCTCTGCTTCGGCAATATTTAATTCATTTACAGTTTCACAAGTATCATAAATTATAGCACCCTCAGCAGTTTTTATTTTATTATATTTCCAAACTAAGGTTACACGATGCATACCTTCACATGAAACAGTATTTACAATATATTCATCACCAACAATGCACTCCTGAACAAGCATTTCACTTAAAGCTTCACCATAAAGATTTGTTTTAGAAAATGAATCTTCCAAATCACTAATCATTTCCTGCTTATTTGAACAAATATGTACACCAACAGACCCTGCACTGGATGTTGGCTTTAAAACTACTTCTTTTAGTCCTTCAGCATCATAAAATTCAATTGCCTCATCAATAGATGAAACAACTTTTCATCTAATTGAACGAAGTCCCCGTTCACGTATTCTATTTTGCATTTCATTTTTTAGAGTCATTGCATCAATATTTTCAATAGAGTTACCTTTTAAATTTAAATCGTAAGCCAGTCTCGTTGCTAAAACAACCCCTTTTCAGTACCAGGTAAAATTAAAAGAGGATCATATTGCCTAACCAATTCAAGAGTATCCTCGTAAGATTCCTGTTCATGAATTAATTCAACATTTTTAATGTGAGCATGAGATGTAAAAACAAGCTCACCAAATTTTTGGCCATCTTCAGAGTCAATAGGACGAGTATCTAAAAAAATAGGATTGTAACCACGGTTAACTACATCCTCAACAAAATTAATTGAAGTAGAACCACAATTTACAATAATTATATTTCGTTTAGTCATGATAATAATTATGTGCGAACCCATATTTAAAATTTAGGTATACGTAAATTTTATTAAAAAGATAATGAATTTATAAATGATAAACAGATTATTAAACATATCAAATTTATAACGAGAACAAAACCATGGACGAAAAATCTGAAGAAATAATCAAAAAGCATATGCAGAATACCAAAGAATACTCCAAATTCAAAAAACTCATAAAAGATACAAAAGTTTATGAAACTCCAAAAGAATTAACCGGAGAATTAAGACCCTACCAAAAAATAGGCTATTCCTGGTTAGTTCAAAACATTAAACACCATTTTGGATGCATATTAGCTGATGATATGGGGCTTGGAAAAACAATTCAGGTTTTAACAACCATTCTTCATTTTAAAGAGGAAAATCCCTTTGATAATGAACCTGCATTAATTATTGTGCCACCTACATTGATACCAAACTGGGAAAATGAGATTAAAAAGTTTACACCAACACTTTCCTATTACATATACCATGGTTCAAACAGAACATTTCCTTTTGAAGACTATGACATTATTTTAACATCATATGGAGTAGTCAGACTTGATTTAGACATGTTTTTAGACAAAGAATGGTTTATTTGTGTTATTGATGAAGCGCAAAACATTAAAAATCCAAATACACAACAAACTAAAGCTATTAAAAGTGTAGAAGCAACCAATAAAATTGCTCTAACAGGAACACCAATTGAAAATAAACTAACTGATTACTGGTCAATATTTGATTTTGTAAACAAAGGATACTTATCCAGTCTTGATAACTTTAAAACAAAATTTGTTTATAGAATTGAGAGATTAGAAGAAGAATCTACTCTTGAGAAGTTTAAAACAATAACCAAACCATTTGTATTAAGACGTCTTAAAAGTGATGATAATATCAAACATGAGCTTCCAGACAAAATTGTAAATGATATTTACTGTTCTTTAACAAAAAAGCAGATAAAATTGTATAATGCAATAATGGAAGGAATTTTTGAAGAATTAGATGGAAAAACAGGAATTGAAAGAAAAGGAATTATTTTAAATATTATTACTGGATTAAAACAGGTATGTAACCACCCAGCCCAATATTTACGCTCAGGTAATCCTAAAATTTCTGAATCAGGAAAAATGGAATTGTTAATTACAATTTTGGAAAATATTTTAGATGTTGATGAAAAAGTTATAATTTTTACCCAATATGCAAAAATGGGTGAAATCATACAGAAATTAGTTTCTAAAAAGCTAAAAACAGATGTTTTATTTTTACACGGCTCACTTACACAGGAAAAAAGAGCAAATGTGATTTCAACATTCCAGGAAGATGAAGACCACAAGATCTTAGTTGCAACACTTAAAACAGGTGGTGTCGGATTGAACCTGACTGCTGCTCAAAATGTAATCCACTATGATTTATGGTGGAATCCTGCAATTGAAAACCAAGCAACAGACAGAGTCCATCGTATTGGCCAGAAAAAAGATGTAATGGTATATCGTTTCATCACAAAAGGAACATTAGAAGAAGTAATTGATGAAATGAGTAAAAATAAAATAGATTTAGCAAAAAAAGCTATTAGTAATGATGAAACTTTCATTACCGAAATGAGTGATGAAGAACTTAAGGAAAAATTATCCTTAAGAATCTAACTCCATTTTTAAGCTGAAATTTAAACTTCTAGATGAATGAGTCAAAGCTCCAATTGAAATAATGTCAACACCATACTCAACATAATCCAAGATATTTTCTTCAGTAATACCACCGGAGACTTCAATTAAAGAGTTTTCGCGAATTCCCAAGTTTTCAAGTTCACTAATTACCTCTTTAACTTCTTCACCAGACATATTATCAAGCATTACAATATCAGCTTTGTTTTCAACACATTCAATAGCATCAGACAATGTTTCAACTTCAATTTCGATTTTTTTAGAAAAACTGACATTAGCTTTAGCTTTTAAAAGAGCATCCAATGGAGAATCGCAAACTGCAATATGATTATCCTTAATTAAAACCATGTCATCTAAACTAAAACGGTGAGTATCTACCCCACCAACTTTTAGAGCATATTTATCAAATTTAGCTAAAGCAGGAGAAGTTTTACGGGTTCCAGCAATTTTTACACCATAATCTTTAACTAAAGAAGAATAATGATTAGCAGCACTAGCTACACCACTCATTCTCATTGATAAATTAAGTGCAGTTCTTTCAAGAAGCAATATTGTCCTTGCATTACCCCTAAGAGACATTAATAAATCTTTTTTTGAAATTGCAGCACCATCTTCCACATATGATACAACTTCAACTCCATACTCTTCAAATAATTCTTTAACAAGATTCATTCCTGCTAAAATACCTTCATCTTTAGAAATAATATATGCATTAACATCCAAATCCTTATCAACAACAGATTCAGAGGTTACATCCCCAAATCCTTTGTCTTCTTCAAGCATATATTCAATAATCTTATCCAAAAAATCACCAAAATTTAATTATTATAAATAATATATAATATTTTTATAATATAAAAATAAGTGATTATATGGAAATTATATTTTTAGGAACCTCATCCGCAGTACATACTCACAATAGAAACCATCCTGCAATTATTTTAAAAGCATTTGGTGAGACTATGTTGTTTGATTGTGGTGAAGGAACACAAAAACAATTAATTTTTGCTAAAGTAAGCCCTATGAAAATATCCAAGATATTTCTTAGCCATTATCACGGAGATCACATTTTAGGCCTTCCAGGACTTTTACAATCCATGAATTTTAGAGGAAGGGAAACAAAATTAACAATTTACGGACCTAAAGGAATAAATGATTTAAAAAATGCAATATTTAACTTAGGATACTGTAAAATTGATTTTCCAATCGAATTTATTGAAATTGGCACACAAACCATTGAGAGCTGTGAAGAATATATCATAAAATCACAAAACGTTAAACACAAAGTTCCAAGTTTAGCATATTCCATTGAAGAGCTTAAAAAACCGAGATTCCTTCGTGAAAAAGCTATTGAGTTAGGCATTCCTGTCGGACCTGCTTTTGGAAGACTTCACAATGGAGAAGAAGTTGAAGTTGACGGGAAAATCATAAAACCAGAACAGGTACTTGGACCTGCAAGAAAAGGTGAAAAAATAACCTATTCTGGAGATACTGCACCTTGTGAAGAAATGATTGAGTTTGCAAAAGATTCAACAGTACTTATTCATGAATCCACATATGTAAACGAAGATGCAGACAAAGCAGAGGAAAATTCACATTCCACATCATCTGATGCAGCAAGAATAGCCCTTCAAAGTAATTCCAAACAATTAATCTTAACACATTTCAGTACAAGATACACAACATTTGATGATTTGCTAAAACAGGCTGAGGAAATCTTTGAAAATACAAAATTAGCTAAAGACTTTATGACAATTGAAATTTAAGATGATAATATGAATATTGATTTACTACTTGACAGTCCTACACTTACATTACTCTATATTCTAATCATTATACTTGCAACATCAATTCTTACAAAGTTTATTGCATTTATAATGAACAGAATGCATCGCTTTGAGAATAAAGCTGCAATTTATCTTATAAGAGATATTATAAATTATTTCATCTACTTTGTTTCATTAATGATCATATTGCAGTTATTTGGAATAAATCTTGCAGGAACATTGTTAAGTTTAGGAATTGCAGGTATTGCTTTGAGTTTTGCAGCAAAAGACATTATTTCAAATCTGTTTTCCGGAATCATATTAATTATCGGAAGAAGTATTAGAGTTGGAGATACAATTGAAATTAAAAATAAAAAAGGAGTTGTTGAAAGAGTAACACTTAGATCAACCATTATTACTGATGATAATGGAGTAAAAGAAATTATTCCGAACTCCACATTGACAAACTTCCCCTATTTACTTTTCAAAAAACCTGAAAAGTATAGGGTCGATATTAATACTGGATTATCATTGGACAATGATGTTGTGGAATTTAAAGAGTACATTATCAATATAATAAGTAGCTATGATGAAATTTTAAAAGATCCAAAACCAGCAGTTTACTCAAAAGGAATTACATTTGAAGAAAGTCAACTTAAAGTATCATTTTGGGTAAAAGAATTAAATAATAAAGATAAATATAAATTAATAATCACTAACGAAATTAGAAAATTTACAAAAATGGGTGAAAAAAATGAGTAACTCCCTTCAAAAAGAAATCTTAAAATTAAAAGAAGAAAAAAATGCAATAATCCTTGCACACAATTACCAACCAAAAGAAGTTCAAGAAATAGCTGATTTTCTTGGAGATTCATTAGAATTATGTATTAAAGCTTCTGAAATCGATGATAAAGACATGGTAATTTTCTGTGGTGTAGATTTCATGGCAGAAACCGCATTTATCTTAAATCCTGATAAAAAAATTATTATCCCAACTCTTGAAGCAGAATGTCCAATGGCACATATGTTACCAGAAGATGTACTCTTAAAAGCAAAAGAAGAACACCCTGATGCTGGAGTTATTCTTTATGTAAACAGTATTGCAGAATCTAAACAACATGCAGATACTTTATGTACCTCAGCTAATGCAGTTAAAGTTGCACAAAGCTTACCTCACGATAAAATATTATTTGGTCCTGATAAAAACTTAGGAACACACGTGGCTGATAAAATCGATAAAGAAATCATCCCAGTACCTAAAGATGGACACTGTTATGTACACAGATTATTCCACATTGAAGATGTTGAACTTAAAAGAGAACAATATCCTAATGCAGAGATAATCTGCCACCCAGAATGTGATATTAAAGTTCAAAAAGCATGTGACAAAGTAATGTCAACTGGTGGAATGTTAAAATACATTGCAGAAAGTGACAAAGAAGAATTTGTAATCGGAACTGAAATTGACATGATTACAAGAATCAATTCCGAAGTTCCAGGTAAAAAATTATACCCATTACTTGAAGGAGCAATCTGTGAAACAATGAAACTTCACACACTTGAAAAAATAAGAGATTCACTTGTGAATGAAGCTCCACAAGTTACATTACCTGAGGATGTTGCTGAAAAATCCAGAAAAGCTGTACAGCACATGCTCGATGTATCAAAATAAATAAAAGCTATAAATTAGCTTTTATATTACTTTTTTTAATAACAGCATTTAGCATCATCTAAAAAACTTGATATAAACATTCCCATTTCTATTTCTTCACGGGCAATGAAATCATCTAAACGTATTTTTGCAACATCACTTTGAAATGGATACAATCTATCTTCAAAATACATTTTAATAATCAAATCACCATCAACAATTGATGTTTCTTCATCTAATTTTTCCATAAGATAGTTCATTTGAGAATCTAAAAGTCCTGAGACAGTATATTCCACAAACTTGGAGTTGCCATCATCACCATAATCAGAGATATTAACTATCATCAAAACCACCCATAAATTCTTTTAATTGTTCTGATAATGTATCAAGTTCATTAAAGCATAAATGTCCTAGTTTAGAATCCATAATAATTAGCTGAGAATCTTCAATCATTTCTGACATTGGAATAGCATCAAGTTCTGGTGGGAAATGTGGATCTTGATGACATGCGATAATTAATGTTTTAGATTTGATTTTATCCAAATCATCTTCCACATCAAAATACATACAGGCTTCATTGCAGTATTTCAAATCAAAAATGTCAGTTTCAATACTTTCATTTCCAAAATTCTCAAATTCTTCACTTAACTCTACTTTGGACATGTCTCTTAAAGCTTCTTTTGATAATCCAAAGTTAAATTCAGCAAGACATGCAATTCTTAATGTCCTAATTAAAGAATATGAAAGTTCTCCACGATTGTAATCTGGGTCAGATTCTATGATTTCATTTACGAATTTTGAGAGAATAAAATCATGCCCTGCAACTTTGTAGCTACTAACACCACATATGATAAAATCAGCATAGTCAGGGAAGTTAATAGCTGAAGTTAATGATACAAATCCTCCCATTGAGTTTCCAATCATCCCTAAGACATGTTCAATGTTGAATTTTTCAGATAAAAACTTCTTTTGAAAGTTTACAACATCATTTATTGAATATTTTGGAAATTTATTTTTTAAATCAGTAGTTGAAGGTGAACAGGACCCTGGAGAACCTAATGCTGAAATACAAATGAAAAAATACTTATTTTCATCAAATGCATCGTTTTTGCCTAGAAATGGTGCAAGTTTTTTAACTGATGCATAATTACCTAATGATCCATGACAATAAACAATTGCATTTTTAATAGCTCCATTATCATCATATATAGGAGTTCCAAATGTCATATATTCAACATCAACATTATTCAATACTTTACCGTTTTCAAATTCAAAGGAATCTAAAGTAAAATATTCATTTTTTGAAATAAAGTAATCTTCATCGTAAATTATAATTCCTCCGCTTCAACTTAAACTAAATAATTGTTTAAAAAACAAATTATTTAAATTAAACTAAACAATGTTATTGTGATGAAATATAAAATTTTAGAAAAACCTAGTTGCAAAGATGGATATGATTTAGTTCAGGAAGCTTTACGTAAAAAAGCAACAATAACAATCTTTGCTTGCTGTAAAGTGAGTTATGAAGGAAGAGCTTTAAGTGAACTCAACTGGGGAGAACGTATAATCCTAATTAAACCAGATGGAGCATTCTTAATCCACCAGGAAAAGAAAGTTGAACCTGTAAACTGGCAACCACCAAAATCAAGAACAAGAAGTTACATTAAAAATGATAATTTATTTTTAGAAAGTCACAGAAGAACTCCAAAAGAGCTATTGACTGTGGAAGTTAGAAAAATCCAATTTATCACTTATGCAAATATTGAAGATTATGAAGAGCTTGAACAGGCAGGATATGAAAAAGACATGAGTGATATGATAATGGAAAAACCACATCTTGTTGAAGAAGGTTTTAGCCCAACTACTCGTGAGTACAGTGTAGAACACGGATTTATTGATATTTTAGGAAAAGACAAGGACAATAACTTAATGGTTCTTGAATTAAAAGCTCGTAAAGCAGGAGTTACTGCTGTAAAACAGCTTAGAAGATATCTCCAGGATTTAGAAAATACTGAAAATGATTATCTAAAAGAGTGTAAAGCTCAAAAAAAGCAAATTAGAGGACTTCTTGTAGCACCATCAATTATGGATGATGCATTAGAACTACTTGAGGAAGAAGGCATAGAATTTGTATCTATTGAACCCCCTCGTGAGTTAAAAAGAGATAAAAAAGTAACATTGGATGCATTTTAGTCCAATGCTTTTTCAATTTTTTTCAATTCGTTGTTATAATAATTTATTGTATACAAATTAGCAGGAACAGATTTAGTCACATGACAATCTTTTTCTAATTTGTAAATAAGATAATCTTCACCATCCAAAGGAATAGATCCATCATCATCCAATAATTCCAAATTGTCAAGTTCTTCTAAAATATTTTGATATTCTTTTTCTTCAAGAGCAATTAAATCATTCAATTCCATTGCTTTAGCCTTAGGATTTAACTGAGAAGCAATAGCTACAAATCCATTAACCATTTCACCAGACAATTCGAATCTAGCAGCTCTGATTTCAACCATAGAAAGTTTCACATGACGTAATGTATTTTTAGTAACTGGAATTTCACTGGATAAACCAATCTGATTGATTTCATAATCGTTTTTCCATTCTCCAATTTTATAAATAGCATAATTTATGTCATCAATATTAATCATTTCTTCATTAACCATTCTATCACAATCATAAATATCTTTTTATAATAATAAATAGATTATTATAAATAGTGTTAATAATAAAAGTAACTATCAATGGAGGTTAAACTGTGAAAAAATGTCCTGAATGTGGAAATCCAAGTTATGATGGAGCTCCAGTTTGTGGAAATTGTGGATATAAATTCCCTAAATCAAAAAGCATTGTGCCTAAGGGAGAAGATATATTCAAAAAGGAACCTAAGAAAGAACCTAAAAAAGAAAAACCTTCCGATGAAGAAAGTATTCTTGAAATTGTAAAAGAAAAGAAACTTATTATTGGAGCAATATTAATTATAACTTTAATTGTTGTTTGTGGAATCTTTTTAACTGGGTCAAGTAATACTTCATCAACAGTTACAAGTAGTGCTACTCAAACATATGAATCAGATTCATTCTCATTCACATATCCTGCTACTTGGCAAAAAATAAACGCAACTGATGAAGAACACCCTGATGCTGTATTTTTCAAATCAGGTAATGTAACTATTGAATATTATAATGTCACAACTAGTGCATCATCCCTAAAAGAAATAAATCAAAACAGAATTACACATGGTCAAGGTGTAGGTGCGTCTGTAACTCTTCTTGAGACAATAACCATAGATGAGAGAAATGCATCAAACATCATCTTTGAAAATGCTGATGGTGACTACACAAGATATGTTTCAATGTTTAGTGATGGTAAATTATATGTATTCAGAGTTATTGGAGATTCTGTTAATTCCATTACATCTGATGACATTAATGGAGCTATAAATTCCTCAAAAATCCTTTAAGTATGATTTTATCATACTTTTTTTCTATTTTTAAGTGTTAAAATGACAAGAATTAAACTTGCTTTATGTCAAATGAATGTAGTTGACAATAAAGAGGAAAACATCAAAACTGCAAGTTTGATGATTGAAAAAAGTGTATCAAAAAATGCTGATTTTATAATACTACCCGAAATGTTTAATTGTCCGTATTCTAATGAGAAATTTATTGAATATGGTGAAGAAGAACAAACTAGCAATACACTTTATGAAATTTCTAATTTGGCTAAGAAAAATCAGGTTTATATTCTTGCAGGATCAATTCCTGAAATTGATAATGATAAATTGTATAATACCAGTTATCTTTTTGACAAACAGGGAAATATCATAGCAAAACATCGCAAAATGCATCTTTTTGACATTGATATTTCTGGAAAAATAACATTCAAAGAATCAGACGTGTTAAGTGCAGGCGATGATTTTACAATAGCTGATACTGAATTTGGAAAAGTAGGTATTGGAATATGTTATGATATTCGTTTTCCGGAATATGCTCGTATTTTAGCTAAAAATGAAGCAGATATATTGATTTATCCAGGTGCTTTTAATATGACAACAGGCCCTGCACACTGGGAATTACTATTTCGTATGAGAGCTCTTGACAATCAGGTTTTTTGTGTTGGTGTTGCACCTGCACTTAACAAAGATGCAAGCTATCACAGCTACGGCCATTCAATCATTACAAATCCTTGGGGAGACATAATAGCTCAAGGCGATGAAAAAGAGAGTTTAATCATTTCAGAAATTGATTTAGATGAAATAAAAAAAATAAGAGACGAGTTACCTCTTTTAAAAAACAAAAGAGATAATCTCTACGAAGTTATTGAAAAATAACTATTTTAATTTAGCTAATCTTTTCTCGAAGTAAGATAATTTTTTATCATTGTCAGCAAATACTTCAATAGCAGTTTCAATTACTCTAACTTCGTTGTCATAGTCATTAGCTTTTCTATATAAGATACATAAACGTTTATATGGAGCATCTTTTGCTTGTTTTGCTTCCACATATCTTTCGTATTCTTTAATAGCTTTTTGTACATTGGTCTTTTCCATTTCTTTAATAGTACTCATTGGAATGACTTTTACAATAGTTTTTCCAGATGCTTTTGCTTTTTGTCTTTTTTCTGCTTTTTTAATAGCTTTATTACATGACTTTTTGAAATCTTTATCTTCTTCAGATTTTCTAGCATCTTTGATTAATTTAATTGCTTCATCAGTTGCAAGATCACCTAATGCCTGAATAGCAGCTAATCTAACACCCCAATCTTCATCACTGAGACATTTTTCAATTGAATCAAGATTATCAACAGCTTGAAGTTCACCTAAAGCACGTACAGCAACTTTTCTAACTCCAAAATCTTCATCATCAGTTGATTCAACAAAGTAAGGAACAACCTTATCATTTTCAGTTTCTTTGAGTGCAAAAGCTAAAAATCTTTTATTTTTACCTTGAGCATTAGTAAATTCATCGATTAATTTGTCAACAGCTAATTCACCCATATTACCTAAAATTTCAGCCGCTTTAAATCTGACTTGCGCATTATCATCAGTAGTAGCCTTAATTAATGGTTCAATAGCTGATTCATCAGTAATTCCAACTAATGATTCTATAGCTTCTTTTCTAACTTTTACATCTTCACTTGATAAGTTAGAAATAGCATCATCAAAATTTAAATTAGTCATAGTTATAGTTTGGATTTTAATAAATATAAATTCTTTTGAAAATACAATTAAATAGTATAAAAATTAAAAAGTAAATATTATTTAAAAAATTTGAGGTGTAATTACAATGATTGAAGAGCAAACTAAAAGCTATTCTAAAAAGCAGATTTTCAAGACTTTGCATCCTTGGGTACAGGAATGGTTTGACTCACAATTTGAAGACTTTACACCTGCACAAAAAAAGTCCATTGTAGAGATTCATAAAAAAAACAACATACTTATTTCTTCACCAACAGGATCTGGAAAGACTTTAACTGCTTTTTTATCTGTTATTAGTGAGTTAACAGAACTTGCACAAAAATATGAACTTGAAGATAAAGTATATTGTATTTATATATCCCCACTTAAAGCACTGGACAATGATATTGAAAAGAACCTCGAAGAACCTTTAAAAGGAATTGAAAAGATAGCTGGAAAAGAATTGGGAATTAGAAAAGCTGTCAGAACAGGAGACACTACTCAATATCAAAGACAAAAAATGCTTAAAAAACCACCTCACATTTTAATTACAACTCCTGAAACTTTATCTATTCTTCTTGTTGCACCGAAGTTTAGAGAAAAACTTAGTGGAGTTAAATATGTAATTATTGATGAGATACATTCTCTTGCTGAAAATAAGCGTGGAGTTCATTTAAGCTTATCCTTAGAAAGATTACAGCATTTAATTGGTCATTTTACAAGAATTGGCCTATCAGCAACAGTTAGTCCTCTTGAAGAAGTTGCCAAGTTTCTTGTAGGATACGAATATGGTGTTGAGCGAAACTGTAAGATTGTTAATATTAACTATCTAAAAGAGCTTGATATGGAAGTAATGTGTCCTGTAAGTGATATTGTAATAGCCGATGATGAGGATACTCGTCTTGGAATGTATGATTTGTTGGACGATTTGATTCAGGAAAATAAAACAACACTCATATTTACAAATACACGTAGTGGAACAGAGCGTTTTGTTTATAATCTCAAAAAAATGTATCCAATGAATTATAATGACTCAAATATAATGGCTCACCATTCATCACTTTCAAAAGAGGTTCGTCTGGAAACAGAAAGTAAATTAAAAGAAGGAAAACTAAAAGCAGTGTTTTCTTCAACCTCTCTTGAGCTTGGAATTGATATTGGATATATTGATTTGGTTGTTTTGATAAATTCACCTAAATCTGTTGCAAGAGCTCTTCAAAGAATTGGAAGAAGTGGGCACAAGTTACATGAGAAATCAAAAGGTAAAATCATTGTAACTGACCGTGACGATTTAGTTGAATGCTCAGTTTTACTTAAAAATGCAAAAGAAGGTAAAATTGACAAAATAAACATCCCAACAAACTGTTTAGATGTTTTAGCACAGCATATCTATGGAATGGGAATTGAAAATCCATGGGATATTGATTATGCTTATGATGTAATTAAAAAAAGCTATTGCTATAAAGACTTATCCAGAGAGGATTATGAAGACGTATTAAGTTATATGGCAGGAGAATATCCTGAACTTGAAGAAAGATACGTCTATGCTAAAATCTGGATAGATTATGAGAAAAACACATTTGGAAAACGTGGAAAACTAGCTAGAATGATTTATTCAACAAATATTGGAACAATCCCTGACAGTTCAGGTGTTCTTGTTAAATGTGATGGTGAAACAGTTGGAAAAATCGAAGAAAGCTTTATGGAGAGATTAAAAAAAGGAGATACCTTTGTACTTGGAGGTAGAACCTTCAGATTCAACTACGGAAAAGGAATGACCATCAATGTAACTCCAGCAAGCGGACCTCCAACAATACCTTCATGGTTTTCACAACAACTTCCATTATCCTTTGATTTAGCAATGGATATTCAAAGGTTTAGATCACATATGGAGAGCAAATTTGAATACAGAAGAAGGAAAGAAGAGATAATGGAGTTTATATTTGATTATCTGTATGTTGATGATTTTGCTGCAAATTCCATTTATGAATACTTTGTTGAGCAGTACAAATACGCTAAAATACCAAGTAACCGTATTTTACTAATTGAATACTACAAAGGATTTGGAGGAAGGAATTTTGTAATATTCCACTCACTATTTGGAAGAAAAGTAAATGATGCACTTTCACGTGCAGTGGCATATGTTGTTGCAAAAAACTACAATACAAATGTAACAATTTCAGTTACTGACAATGGATTTTATTTAAGTTCAGATGGTAAAATTGGAGGATTAGAGTCATTTAAACAATTAACCCCTGAGAATTTTGAAACCATCTTGACAAATTCATTAAATAAAACTGAAACTCTTGCATCAAGATTTAGACATTGTGCTGGAAGGTCCCTTATGACTTTAAGAAGATATAAAGGAGAATCCAAATCTGTTGGACGCCAGCAAGTAAGAGGAAAAATCTTACTTAAATTCGTTCAGGACATGGATGATAATTTCTCAATTCTTAAAGAAGCAAGAAGAGAAGTACTTGAAGATTATATGGATATTAAAAATGCCAAAAAAGTAATTAATATGATTGACAGTGGTGAGATGGAAATAAAAACCATAAATACTGTAATTCCAAGTCCATTTGCATTTAATTTAGTTTCCCAGGGATACTTGGATGTATTAAATCAAAATGATAAAGCTGAATTTACAAAAAGAATGCACAAAGCAATCTTAGATCAAATTAAAGATAAATTAAAAGACATTTATTAGGTGATATTATGAAAACATTGTTAGTTTACTACTCAAGAACAAACGTAACTAAAAAAATAGCTGAAATGATTCAAAAAGAAATAAACTGCGATATTGAAGAAATTACAGACAATGACAAATATGCTGGAAAAATAGGATTTATGAAAGGCGGAATGAATGCTTCAATGGGTAGAACAAGTAAAATCAACCCAATTTCAAAAAATCCTGCAGACTATGATTTAATCATTATTGGAACACCTGTTTGGGCTTCAAATATTGCAACCCCAGTTTATACCTATTTAAAAAAATACGAAAAGGATATCAAAAATGTTGCTTCATTTTGTACCTGTATGAACAGCGGATTTGAAAAGACATTAGAAAATATCTCAAAAGTTACTGGTAAAGAACAAATTTCAACAATGTTTTTAACTTCCGAAGATATTTTAAACCCAGATGAAAAAATAAACACTTTTATTCAAGAAATCCAATAATTATTATATAGAAGGTGATATTATGACTAAATGGAAAGCAGTTTTTATAGGTTTCATATTAGCTGTAATAGTTAAATCATTTTTTGCTCATTATGAATTTATAGGATTATTATTTGTTGGATTCATCACAGGTTACCTTGCACGTGACGGAGCAATTGGTGGGCTGTGGAATGCAGCTGTTGCAGGTGCATTAGGAACAATAATCAGTGCAATATTATTTGTTTTCATTTCAACCATAGGTGGAAGCTTATTCGGCATTTTTGCAGGATTAACTGGTTTTACCATATCCGGAATTACAAGTTTATTTGTAGTAATTAGCTATTTAATTTATTATGCAATTGTAATGGGCATAACAGGAGCATTAGGAGGATTAATGGCTTCTAAAGAATAATTTTTTGGAGATAAAACAATGAATATGTTTTCAGGCATAAATAAAAAAGCATTAGTTTTTGGAGCAGCAATATCTGCTGCATTCATTATATTTGGATACACACAATGGGATTGGTTCTATCCATTTGCAGCTGCAGGATTTTTATATGCAGGATACGGACAAAACGATATCAAGACAGGTACCGCAATGGGTACACTTTCTGCAACTCCTACCGCAGTATTAGCTTTACAAGGATATTTAGGAACATTTAAAGAAGGATTCTTCACAACTGAAACTGGAATAATCACAGTATTGCTTATTGTTCTAGCAGTTGGAGCATTTGTCGGTTTTGTTGGTGGATGGGCTAAAAGAGACCGTATTAAAGCACTTGAAGAATACGAAAAAAAGCAAAAAATCGGTAAAAACAAAACCCGTGAAAAGAAAAGCAAAGCTAAACAACAAGCAGCAGAAAAAACAACTCAAAAAACAGGGTTTTTAAATAAAATTTTAAAAAAATAAAAAAATAATAACTATTTATGTTATTATTTTTTCTAATTCTTCTCTTTCTATAGCATTTTTAATTTCTACAGCAATTCTTCTACCCATACTCATTGGTTTTCCGTAAGTTAAGTATGAGTAAGGAGAGCCGTCCATAAAGGTATTTGTTCCACCATCAGTTCTTGCACTAATTTCAAAACAAATTACTTCTAAATTATCGTTTACTAAAGTTTGCATACAGAAAGGACCGTTTAAACCAGGAGCAGCTAATTTTTTAGCACTTTCTGTTAATTTATCAGCCATATCAAATACTTGTGGAAGTAATGATTCACGAATTACAGCAGGGTGGTTACCGGTAACAACATAAGATGGGCTTAAATCAATATCTAATTGATCTTTTGCAGGCATTCTTACAAAACCATCAATACTGGATTCATATCTTGTATCCATACCCATTAATTCAACAGTATCATCTAAAGCAGAGTAGAAATAGTGAATACAGTAATTACAACCTGAAACATACTCTTCAATGTGAGCAGATTCAACATCACTGTCTTCTAACCATCCACGTGCTTTCATAGCTTCAATTTTTGATTCGAATTCTTCAGTAGATGAAGCAACAAAGTAACCTCTTCCACCTCTTGCACCAGGGAATTTAACCATTACTGGTCTGTCAATTTCAGAAGGACTATCATATTTTAAAGGTATTCTTACGCCACCTTCAACTAATAATTGTCTTTCTTTATCCCTTTCAGCTTCCCATCTAAGAATATCCCTATTTCCAAACATAGGAACATTGAACTTGTCTTCAACATTATCTAAACCAGCATATGCAACAAAAGATCCATGAGGAATCACAATAGCATTCATATCTCTGAGTTTTTGTTGAACATCTTCATTTACAATATCTTTGAATTTATCAACGATAATGTATTCATCTGCAACTCCGAATCTTTGATAAGGAATTTCACGCCCTTTTTCACAGACAATAGCAGTTCTAAAACCTTCTTCTTTTGCACCTTGTAAAATATGTAAAGAAGTATGACTTCCAAGAGTAGCGATTGTAATGTCGCTTTTGTCATATTTATCCAAGATGTCCAAAATATCTTCCTTTTTAACATTTCCCATTTTATCTTCTCCAAAAAAAGATGATAATATAATATATATTTAACTGAATTTATAATGTTTTTTATTAATCAATGAACTTTCAAAACTTTTCATTGTTATACCAATTAAAATTAATGAATTTTCTTCAATTACCATTTTAAGCCCACAGATATTAAAAATTATAAATTAAAAACATAGCCAATACTTCATTATAAAACCAACACAACATTTTTTATAAAAGCAAGCCCAATAACATTATAATAGTTGATTAAAGATATATTTAACATATAGAAAAAAAGGATTGTAAAGATGATATTAATTGGTTTAATTTCAGATACCCATATTCCGGACAGAGCAAGAGAAATACCTCAAAAAGTAAAAGAAGCATTTAAAGATGTCGATTTAATATTACATGCTGGAGATTTAACTTCACTATCAGTTATAGAAGAATTAGAAAAAATAGCCCCAGTTATGGCAATCCAGGGAAATATGGATAGAGTAAATGGAATTGATCTTCCAAAAGCAAGAGTTATCCAAGCAGAAGATTTAAGAATTGGTTTGGTTCACGGAGAAGTTTATCCAAGAGCAGACACACAACAATTATTATATCTTGCAAGACAATTAGAAGCAGATATTTTAGTATCCGGACATTCACACCAGCCAAAAATAGAACAAGTCGAAGGAGTTTTGCTTTTAAATCCAGGCAGTCCAATTGTACCAAGACTTGCAGATAGAACTGTAATGTTACTTAAAATTGATAAAAAAGAAGTTGACGTAGAATTAGTAAAAATTGGTGCACCAGTATGCAGTGCACTTGACTTTGACAAATATAAGAGGGATTAAAATGGGAAGCAGATGGCAAATGGAAAAACACAATGACCCATATTATAAAAAAGCTAAAAAAGAAGAATACCGCTCAAGAGCATCATATAAACTCAAACAACTTGATAAAAAGTATAAAATCATAAAAGAAGGAAATACCGTAGTAGACCTTGGTGCAGCACCAGGAGGATGGTCTCAGGTTGCTCTTGAAAAAGTTGGAGAAGAAGGAATCGTTGTTGGTGTTGATTTAAACAGATTTAAAAAATTCCATGAAGAAAACTATTATGGAATTAGAGGAGACTTTACAACACCAGAAGTTCAAGAAAAGATTATGAGCCTCATTGGAGGTAAGGCAAAAGTAGTAATGTCTGATGCATCCCCTTCACTTTGTGGTATTAAAAACATTGACCAACTTAGATCAATTGATTTGGTTAATGTAGTTATTGAAATTGCTGAAAACATATTAGAAGAAAAAGGAAATCTTGTAATGAAAGTATTCCAGGGTCCTGAATATAAAAATATGTTAGATTCACTTAAAGGTAAATTCAGACACGTAAGAACAACAAAACCAGCATCATCACGTAAAAAAAGTTCTGAAATGTACGTTGTTGGCTTAGAATATATGCCAAATAAAAGAAATAGGAAAAAAAGAAAAAATTAAAGAGAATTATATGCATTTTGAGCAGCTTTAAGTTTTTCTTTAGCAAAAACTATTCTGCTGTCAACATCATTTGATGGTTTACCAGCATCTAAAGCACTCTGAACATTCTCAATTGCCGAATTGGCACGAGATAGTTCAAGTTTAGCATCATTATAAACTTTCACATCACCTGCATCACCAGCATAATAAGTGGACTTGATATTGTCAAACTGGACAGACAAGTTACTATATTCTGCTTTAAGGTCTGCGAGCTCGTCATATTGTGTTCCAGATGATATTTCATTTGTAATGCTTGATGAAACCATACTGTATCCCACATATCCCACAACAATAATTGTTGAGATAATCATTATAATTCCAACAACTGAAATCATCATGGATGTGGATTTAAATAAACTTAATCTTGATTTTCTCATATTACCATCACATAATATCAATGAAAAAAATATTCGTATATACTATATCTATATTAGTATATAATTTTTATTACAAAGAATAATTTGAACAAAATTTTTTTTAACTATGAAAAAAATAATAATAAGATAATGAATTCAACTACTAAATCACAAACATCAATTGCAAAATTCGAAGAGTTTTTTGCTACATTATATAAGGATGACGTATTCAGTATTCTTGAAAAGTATCCTGACGAAAGAACACTTAATGTAGATTACACCACATTAGAGATATTTGATCCTGATTTAGCGGATTTATTGATTGAAAAACCAGAAGAAGTCATAAACTCTGCTAAAATTGCTATCAAAAATATTGACCCTCTTGTTAAAGATGCAGATTTAAATATCCGTTTTGAACATTTAAGTAACATTATTCCATTAAAAACACTTTTAAGTAAATATATTGGAACATTTGTTGCAGCAGACGGAATTGTAAGAAAAACTGATGAAATCAGACCACGTATCGAAACTGGAGTATTTGAATGTAGAGGATGTATGAGACTACATGAAGTAGAACAGACTTCTGCAAACCACATTATTGAACCATCATTATGTAGTGAATGTGGTGGAAGATCATTTAGATTGCTTCAGGAAGAATCAAAATACGTTGATACTCAAACTGCAAGAATGCAAGAACCATTGGAAAACTTGTCTGGAGGAACTGAACCTAAACAGATGCTAATGATTTTAGAAGACGATTTAGTAGATAAATTAAATCCAGGAGATAAAGTAAGAATTACTGGAACATTAAAAACCTTCAGAGAAGAAAGAAGTGGTAAATTTAAAAATTATATTTATGTAAATCATATTGAAGCTCTTGAACAGGAATTTGAAGAATTACACCTCTCAGAAGAGGATGAAGAAGAAATTCTTGAATTATCAAAAGACCCTCATATTTACGAAAAAATCATCAAATCAACTGCACCTTCCATTAAAGGATACAGAGATGTAAAAGAAGCTATTGCATTGCAGTTATTTGGAGGAGCATCAAAACAGCTTGAAGACGAAACAAAGCTAAGAGGAGATATCCACATTCTCATAGTAGGGGACCCAGGTATTGGTAAGTCCCAGATATTGAAATATGTATCAAGATTAGCTCCTAGAAGTATTTATACAAGTGGTAAAGGTACAACAGGTGCAGGTTTAACTGCTGCTGCAGTAAGAGATGAACTTGGTGGATGGTCTCTTGAAGCAGGTGCATTAGTACTTGGGGACCAAGGTAATGTTTGTGTTGACGAGCTCGATAAAATGAGATCTGAAGACAGATCCGCGCTTCACGAAGCTTTAGAACAACAAACTGTAAGTATTGCAAAAGCAGGAATTATGGCAACTTTAAACTCCAGATGTTCTGTACTTGCAGCTGCAAACCCTAAATTTGGAAGATTTGACAGATACAAAATACTTGCAGAGCAAATTGACTTGCCAGCACCGATTATTTCTCGTTTCGATTTGATTTTTGTAATTGAAGATAAACCAAGCAGAGAAAAGGATTCAGAATTAGCAGAGCATATTTTGAAAACTCACCAGTTCAATACTGTTGATTATGAAATTGAACCTGAATTACTTAGAAAATACATCGCATATGCTCGTAAAAACGTTAATCCAAGATTAACTGAAGATGCAAATAATGTTTTAAAAGAGTTCTATGTAAGTACAAGAAACAGTAATCCTGAAGAACAAGGAGCAGTTCCAATCACAGCAAGACAATTAGAAGCTATTATTCGTTTATCAGAAGCTAGTGCTAAGATTAAACTTAAAGAAACTGTTGAAAGAGAAGACGCTGAAAAAGCAGTTAGATTACAAATGGCATGTCTTAAAGAGGTTGGTGTGGATCCTGAAACTGGAGAAATTGATTCTGATATTGTCAGTGGTGGAACACCAAAATCTGACAGAGACAAGATAAAGTTGGTTACTGAAGAAATAAAACAACTTGAAGAAGAATACAACGGAGAAGCTCCTTTAAACGTTATTTTATCCAATATGAGTGATAAATACGGAGTAAGTGAAGATAAAACAGAACAAATTATTAAAAACTTACGTCAAAAAGGAGTTATTTACGAACCAACACCAGGATACTATAAAGAGGCTTAATTGCCTCCCCATTATTTTTTTATTAAAATAAAATTTTTAATGTAAAATGTTAATGCTATATAAAATTAACAATACATTAATAAATGATTAAAATAAAATTTAATATATTATACTTATACTAATTTTCACGGGAGAGATAACATGGATAAATACGAAGATTTATTAGAAAGAGCAATTGACCAATTACCTCCAGAAGTATTTGAACACAAAAGGTTCAAAATTCCTAAAGCTTATTCCGATATCCAAGGTAATAGAACATTCATTAAAAACTTTAAAGATGTTTCCGAAGGTTTAAACAGAGACCCACAACACTTATTAAAATTCTTAATGAGAGAATTAGGTACTGCAGGAAATATCGAAGGTCAAAGAGCAATCTTACAAGGTAAATTTACCCATTACTTAATTAATGAAAGAATTGAAGATTATGTAGACAAATACGTAATCTGCCACGAATGTAACAGACCAGATACTAGAATTATTAGAGAAGGTAGAATATTCTTACTTAAATGTGCTGCTTGCGGAGCTACAGCGCCTTTAAAATCATTATAATTTACCTTTTTTACTATTTTTTATTGATACTATGTTTTGTCCAGAGTGCGGAAGTACTGATAAAAAAATGGTTGGCAACATCTGTATTGACTGTTTTTTAAAAGATTTTCAGATGATTGAGCTACCAAAAAGAATTGAAGTTCAAATATGCAGCCACTGTAATAGTAAACTTGAAGAAGGAAAATGGAGCGAAGAGTTCATTCCTGAAGACGAAATAATTTACAGAGCTCTTGAGAGAAACATAAAAGTTGCTCCTGAAGTTTCAAATGAAATTATCAACTTAGAAATTGACCAGATGAAAGGTACAATTGCACAGTGCTACGTTGAAATTGTTGGAGACGTTGAGGGAACTCAAATTGAAGAAACACAAGAAACTGAAGTTAAAATTCTCAAAACAGTTTGTCCAACATGCAGTAAAGTACAATCAGGATACTATGAAGCAGTTATTCAATTCAGAGCAGATAACAGAGAAATAAAAAGCGAAGAGTTCGAAAAAGCTGATGAAATAGTTGAAAAAACTTTAATTAAACAATTAAAAACTGATAAATTAGCATACTGCCCTCAAATAGCAAAACCTAAAGAAGGTCATGATTATTACATTGGTTCTCTAAAAAGTGGTAGAAAAGTCGCTGAAGCTCTTAAAGAGGAGTTTGGTGGAGTAATTAAAGAATCCCCAAGACTTATCAGTGAAGACAAATCCACTGGAAAAGGACTTTACAGAATTTGGATTTCCGTTAGAATTCCTGAATTTGAAATTGATGACTTTGTTAAATTTGAAGACAAAATAATTCAGGTAAAATCTATTGACAAAAATAGAATTGTTGGAAATGACATCAAAACCAATAAAAAACAAAATATTCCTCTAAAAAATATTGAGAAAATAGAACTTGTTAAAAAATCAACTGATGTCGAGACAACAACAATAATATCCATGTCTCCAAGTACAATACAAATTTTAGATCCTGTTGATTACTCAGCAGTTGATTTAGAGATGAAAGAAGAATTTTCCAATTATAATATTGGGGACGAAATAAAGCTTATACAAATTGACAATTACACATATTTACTAAATTAAGTGATAACATGAATATTGAAGAAAAAATTCAATTAATCGAAGAAGGAACTTTAGAAGTTATAGATACTGAAGAATTAAAAGAAGTACTTAATAAAGAACAACCTATAGCTTATACTGGTTACGAACCTTCCGGTAAAATCCATTTAGGACATGCTGTAACCGTACAAAAACTCAAACAATTACAAAAATTAGGATTTAAAATTAAAATTCTTTTAGCAGATTACCACGCATTCTTAAATGGAAAAGGAACTATTGAAGAAATCGCTGAAACTGCAGAATATAATAAAAAATGTTTCCAAGCATTAGGTCTTGATGAAACAACCGAATACGTTTACGGTTCTTCATTCCAATTAGACCCAGAATACACTGATAAAGTATATCAACTTGCAACTATGACTACTTTAAAAAGAGCAAGAAGAAGTATGGATCAAGTAAGTCGTGCAGACGACAATCCAAAAGTTGCTAGTGTAATTTACCCTATTATGCAAACTGTAGATATGGCAGCACTTAAAGTAGATATTGCTCTTGGTGGTATGGAACAAAGAAAAATCCAAATGTTAGCTCGTGAAAACTTAGAAAAAATTGGAGAAAATGTTCCGGTTTGTATTCACACTCCATTATTACACGGTCTTGACGGAGATGCAAAAATGTCATCCAGTAAAGGAAATTACATTGCAGTAGATGACTCTGTTAAAGAAATTACCAAAAAAATCAATAAAAGTTACTGTCCACAAGGTGAAATTGAAGGCAACCCAATGATTGAAATTGCTGAAACATTCGTTTTCCCAAATCAGGAAAAATTACTCATTAAAAGACCTGAAAAATTCGGTGGAGATATTGAACTTACCCACGATGAATTAATTAAAGATTTCAGTGAAGGTAATTTACACCCAATGGATTTAAAAAATGGAATTAAAGACTTCTTAATAGAATTCTTTGCTCCTGTAAGAGAATTTATGGAGGAAAATTAAATGGTTGAAGAAAAACAAGAATTTGAAATGGGTTTACCAAATGGTGTTGGTGAACAAATGCTTGCTCATGCATTCGAAAAATTCAATGTTAAATTAGAACATGGTGAATTTGGACCAAAACTTATTGGAGAATACGATGAGCTTGTAAAAGCAAAAGAATTCTTAGAAGAAGCTATTCGTGCTAGATTAAAAGAATTAGAAGGAGAATAATCTCCTTTATTTAATTTATTGTATACAATCTGGACATATTCCAAGATATGGTGCAACTGCTTTTTTAATATCTGAAGATACTTTATTTACTCCATTATTTGCATCAATAATTTCATGATTATAATTTTTTGCAATTTTTAAATAATTTTCTCTAACCCCTGTTAAAAATTCCTCATTTTCAAAGGTGTCTTCACCAGAGGTTCTTGAAACTGATTTTTTAACATCCAAATCAAGTAAAATCAATAAATCAGGTTTTTTTGCATATTTATTTAAAACTTCAATCCAATCTGCAGGTTCCTGATACGCTAAACTTGAAATAAAAGATCTGTCTGAAATAATTATTTTTGATTTATCTTCAAGTTTATCCATTATTAACATCCTGTCTGCTGCAAAAAGAAGTCCTAATGTTTTTTGAACTCTATCAGTAGTTGCATCCGGACGTTGTAATATTTTCCTAATTAGTTTTCCAACTTCAGAGTCAGTTGGTTCAACTAATGTTTCAACTCTAAATCCATTATTTTCCAGCCATTCTTTTAATAATTGAATTTGAGTTGATTTTCCAGCACCATCAATTCCTTCAAATACTATATACATAAGATAGAATTTGTTTTAAATTTAATATATAATTAATTACAAAGATAGAAATGAATAATTAAATAAGGTGTAAAAACAATGGTTTTAGAAGAATTATTGGCTCCTGCAGGCTCATATGAAGTATTAGTTACTGCAGTAAATGCTGGTGCAGATGCTGTTTATATTGCAGGGCAAAATTACGGGGCAAGAGCATATGCTAAAAACTTTACTATTGAAGAAATAGAAAAAGCAGTTAATTATGCTCATTTAAATGGTGCATGCGTTCATGTGACTGTAAATACTCTTATAAACAACTTTGAGATTGTTGATGTATTGAATTATCTATTTAAATTATACCAAATTGGTGTTGATGCAGTAATTGTACAAGATTTCGGATTAATCTGGCTTTTAAAAACATTAATACCAGATTTAGAAGTTCATGCATCCACACAAATGGGAATTAACAATTACAGTTCAATAAAATGGGCTTCACAAAATAATATAAAAAGAGTTGTTCTTCCAAGAGAAGTAAATATAAATCAAATTGAAAAAACACACAAACAACTCAAAAAAGACAATATTGACATGGACATTGAAATTTTCGGCCATGGAGCATTATGTTACTGTGTAAGTGGAAAATGTTACATTTCATCATACAATAGTGGAAGAAGTGGAAACAGAGGCGCATGTGCTCAGCCATGTAGAAGAGAATATCGTCTAAAATACAGAGGATACAATATAGGAAACGGATATTTGTTATCAACTCACGATCTTGCTACATATAACAATCTAAAAGAGATTTCCAATGCTGGAGTTAAATCCCTTAAGTTAGAAGGTAGAATGAAATCTGGAGATTATATTGGAACCATTGTAAACAGTTACAGAAACCTTATTGACGGAAACATTGGAGATTATAAAAAAGATTTACACCTTGTTTTTAACAGAAAATTCACCAATGGATATGTAATGGGAGATAAACCTGGCCAGGTAATGGGAAGAGGAAGTTCAGGACATGAAGGACTATACATTGGAGACATAACCAATATTGAAGGCACTCACGTTACAATTGAAATAAAAAACAAAGAAATTCCAGTTATTTTAGAACCTGGAGATGGAATTGCATTTAAATACAATGGTAAAATCAAAGGAATTTATCTTGAAAATATCATAAAACAGGATGAAAATGAAATTATAATCGATACTACACGTCTTGTTAAAGTTGGAACAGAAGTATTTATCAGCTATTCCAAATCTACACACGAATATTTAAAGCAATTCGAAAAAGAAACAATCAAAAATAATATCGGACTTGATTTATCACTAACTTGGGATAATGACTTGAATTTATTTACCAAAGTTGAATACCATATTGGTGATGAATTAATTAATTTCAGACATAAAACATTAGGAAAATTCGAAAAAGCTAAAAACAAACCTGTTGATGAACAAACTATTGAAAAACAGCTTAATAAAACTGGTGGAACACCATTTTTCATCAATAATGTTCGTTTTAACAATATGCCAAATGATATTTTCATACCAATTCGTGAAATTAACCAGATGAGACGTGAAATATTAGATACTGCTACTGAATTATTACTTAATCATAAAACACCTACTAAAAAAGCTATTAAAGCAGTACGTAAAGATTTAACCAAATTTATTGGAGATTATAAAAACAATAAAGGAAAAGTTAAATCAAAAACTCCTAAACTATCAATATTTATTGATGATTTATCTCAAATAAAAGCAGCATCAGGATTTGATTTAAAAAGAATCTATTTTGACGGAACCTGTCACTACAACAATCCTGAGGACTACTATGAAAATATAAAAGAAACTCTAAAACAAGGTAGTTTAATGGCATCACAAACTGAGTTTGTATGGGTATTATCATCATTTATAAGCCAGGAAGATGCTCAAAAATGTAATGAAATTGTAAAAGAGTTGGAAAACGAAGGAATAATCATTTCTGTAATGGGAGATTTCCCTGCAATGAGCGACATATTTGACTGTCCTATTCATGGACATCACAACTTAAATGTCTGGAACAGTTTTTGTGTACGCAATTTAAATGAAGCAGGATTTAAATCCTTAATTTTATCATCTGAACTTTCCGGTGAAGAAATTAAAGAATTAGTGCTAAAAAATCATGACAGAAATATTGATTTAGGAATGATTGTTAATGGAAACCTTGAAGTTATCGTAAGTAAGGACGATTTCACCAATTTAAATGACGGAAAAGATTTCATTATTTCCAATGATGCTGATTATGCAATATTAGAAGATAAAAAAAGGAAAAAATTCAAATATAAAGTATTCTTTGACTATAACAGACAAAGCCACATTATTAACAAGGACTGTTTGTGTTTAATTGAAGAGATGAATGAAATTAAAAAATTAGGCCTTGATTCAATTATTCTTGACTGCAGATATTCCAATGAACAATATACAAAGCAGATTTTATCAATTTATAATGAAAGCCTAGGCAATAAAGATGAAGAAGAGTTATCCAAATATAAATACCAGATTATGGATTTCTCACAGTCCTATATTAACAAAGGAAACTATATTGAAGGTAGATTACACGAGGCAAAATAATGAGAATTCCTGAATTACTTGCACCTGTAGGTTCAATGGAACATTTGAAAGTTGCAATAAATGCTGGAGCTAGTTCAGTTTATTTATCTGGAAAAGAGTATGGTGCTCGTAAGTATGCAACTAACTTTACTTTAGATGAAATAAACGATGCAATAAATACAGCACACATGCATAATGTCAAGGTTTATGTAACCGTAAACACATTAATTAAAGAAGATGAACTGGAAGATGTAATTAATTATGTCTCAAAGCTATATGCAATGGGAGTGGATGCTGTTTTAGTACAGGATTTAGGATTAATTGAATTAATAAACAAACATGTTCCTAAATTAAAAATTCATGCATCAACACAAATTACCTGTGAAAACCAGCTAAAAGTAGACTATCTTAAAAGTAAAGGAATAAAAAGAATTGTTCTTCCTCGTGAGATGAAAAAAGAAGAAATTGAATCTCTTGACAAAGACATGGAATATGAAATATTTGCTCATGGAGCATTATGTTATTCCTATTCCGGACAATGCCTTATGAGCAGTTTTAAAGGTGGGAGAAGTGGAAACAGAGGAACCTGTGCTCAACCTTGCCGTCAAAAGTATAAAATTGACGGAATTAAAAAAGAGGATTATTATTTATCCCCATGTGATTTAAGTTTATTTAACAAACTAAAAGACATATCACAGATGAATATCTCCTGTATTAAAATAGAAGGCAGAATGAGAAATAAAGAATACCTTGCAATTGTAATAAGTGCTTATCGTAAAGCATTAAATAAATTAAAAAGCAACAAGGAACTTAAAAATGAAAATATTTCTCTTGTATTTAATAGGGGATTTTGTACAGGATTATTTGATGATAATCCAAAAAGAAGTCTTAAAGCAGGTCATATCGGATTAAAGATAGGTCGTGTAATCGATTCACAAAAAAATCAAATTGCAATAAGACTTGACGATTCTGTTAGAAGCATACCTGAAAATGGTGACGGATTATTAATAATAAAAAATAATGATGACTATGGATTTGAAATCTCACAACCACCAATTGTGACTTCTCTAAATCACTTTAAAAAAGGCAAATTCAAACAAATGAAAGACTTAACAAGAAAAGACAGAGTAATGGTCATTAAAAAGGTATGGCAAAATAAGAAAAGTACATTTAATTTAAATGAATCTGATGTTTATCTAACAAAAAGAAACAGCCTAACCAAAAAGGTCAAGGAAATAGAAAGTAAAGGATCAAGCTTTGTAAAATCAAAACTAATTCTTACATTTTCAATTAAAAATAAATTCCCTCTACTTAAAGGAAGATTAACCCTTGCAAATAAAAAAGAATTTAATTGTGAAGTAGTAGGAAATACTCCTTTTGAAAAACCTTTGAAAAAAAGTGTTAGTGCAGATACAGTTAAAAAGCAGCTTCAAAAAACTGATAATTACCCATATCAGATTACACAAATCAATGTTAACTATGACGGAACATTATTCATTCCAATTAGTAAAATAAACGAACTTAGAAGAAATTTATTTGAAAAACTGGAAAAAGAAGTTGTTGAATCATTTAAACATGACACTAAAACAATCAAATTAGAACAAAACAAAAAAGAAAATGATGAATCTGCATGCAGTATTTCATTTTACACTAACAATCTAAAACATTTAGAACATATAGAAAATGTAAAAAGAGTTTATTTGGAAATTCCAAACTCAGATGAGTCATTAAGTCTTACAAATCCAAATTACAACCTTAATCATATGATTAATTTCATAAAAAAAGCATATGAAATATCCTATAATAAAGACTATGAATTAATCTGGAAATGGCCAGATATAACCCATGATTCATTAATAAAAACATTAAATAAGGTAAGAGGAATTTTAAACAAAATGCATTACTCTTTACCAATTATGAGCAACAGTTTTAATGCAGAATATGGATTTTATTCAATGAATGTTACAAATAATGCAACTATAGACAGTTTGGAAAACTATAAAATAGTAACATTATCTCCAGAATTAACCAAAAAGGATTATGAAGACATAATAAAGAATTGTAAAAATCCTCAAAAAGTTGAAATATTAGTTCAAGGATCTGTTGAACTTATGAAAACAAGATATCCTTTGTTAAATGAAAAAGAGTCTAAAAGGAATTATAAAAACTATTTAATTGACAAGAAGAATAACAGATACCCAATTCACAAAAGTATCTCTTCACAGGAGTTAACAATATTTAACGACAGTGAAATTTCATTACTTGGAGAAATAGAACATCTAAAGAATATAAATTACAAGAATTTTGCAATTGATGGTAGATACAAGGATGATGACTATTATAAAATAGTTGAAGTTTACACAGACGCTCTAAATGAACATGTTGATGAGAACAAATTAAGAAAATACAGTTCTAAAAATACCTTGGCAAACTATTAGAATTACTTTTCAAATGCTCTTGGGAATGTTGAATATATATTAAAAAGAATATCAATATACAAAAAAGGTTTGGTAAAAATGCAAAAGGAAAGAATCACATTGCAAAATATAAAAGGAATCGGAGATAAAATCTCTGAAAAGATTATAAAAAGCGTTGGAGGTGAAGAAGAACTCCAAAAGATTGTCGAAGATGTAGATGTTGAAAGAATAATCAATATCGACGGAATAAGTCAAAGAAAAGCAATTGATATAATGAATCAGTTGTTAAATAATCCTAAAGATGAATTCATAAAAAGTGACAGAGCAATGGAACTTTATGAAGACATCATAAACAAGATATTGGCATATTCAAATACAAAATATTCAAAAAATAGAATATTATTGCTTTCACCTTCAAAAGACATTGAAAAAATCAATTCACAGCTTGATTTTGTAATGGATGCTAAACAACACGTTTCACAACTCCCAATAATAAAATTAAGAGGATTAATGAAAAACTTAAAAGAAGTTGAGGAAGTAAAAGCAGAATACAATCCAAGTAAAGCTATTCTTGTTGAAAGTGATGAAGATAATTCCTACCTTACTGATTTAGGACTAAATCAATATTATCCTATCCTTACAGCTAGTGATTCACCACTACTTAGAGAAGAATTAATGAATTATGATTTAGTATTTTACGTATACTCACAGGGAATACTTGATTTTGAAGGAATGCCAAACCTAGTAATGATTAATATCGAAGATAATGATTATGAAATTGTTCCTGAAAAAATAATTAACTTCTTTATCCAAAATAAAGACTTATTTACTAGAGTACATGAAATACAAAAAATCAGAAATAAAGAAAGTGTACTTGGAGAAATTATTCCTATTATCGATGAAGTAAACATTATTGATAAAAGAGAAGTAGATATTGAAAAACTTGTATATTCTCTTAAAGAAGATATGGATGATGAACTTGAAAAATCAATTAAACAAGTTGATCTTGAAGGAGATGAAATTCTCAACTTATTAAATAATAACTTCCCACCTAAAATTAAGAAAATATTTGACGAAATTATAAATAAACGTAAAGAAATTATCTACGAAAAAACAGGAATAAGATTTGATCCGTTCCTTAGGAAATATCCTATTGAAATAGATGACACAGAAATCGAAAGAATAATTCTAGAACAGTCATCTAAAAAAGAAAATGACATTTTTGACATAAAAAGAAATGCTGCTATTGAATTAAATTCAATAAAAGAAAAAGCAATAAAAGAAGTTGAAGATGTTATCAAATTTGATTATGAATTCAGTTTAGGTAGTTTTGCATATGAATATGATTTATGCAGACCAGAATTCAGTGAAGAAATTGAGTTAAATGGTGCTCTACACTTGGAATTAGCACTTAAAAAAGATAAAGATCAAATACAAAAAGTTGACTACAAATTAACTCAGGATGAAAATATTGCATTATTAACAGGAGCAAATAGTGGTGGTAAAACAACATTGCTCGAAACATTAACACAAATATCAATAATGGCTCAAATTGGACTTCCTGTTAGTGCAGATAGTGCAAAAATTAAGCTATTTGATGAAATTTATCACTTCTCAAAGAAAAGATCACTTGATGCAGGAGCATTTGAATCCTTCTTAAACGTGTTCATTCCAATAGTTACCACAGATAGTGAAAAATTAGTATTATTAGATGAACTTGAAGGAATAACAGAACTTGATGCTGCTGTTAAAATTATATCAACATTTATTGATATGATAAAAGAATCCAATTCTTATGGAATTATCGTAACCCATATGGCAAGAGAACTTATGAACTATACTGACATAAGAGTTGATGGTATTGAAGCTAAAGGATTAGATGAAAACTACAATTTAATTGTAGACAGAACACCTAAAATGAATTTCCTTGCTAAAAGTACCCCAGAATTAATTTTAAAAAGAATCTATGAAAAATCAGATGACGAATTAAAAGCAGTGTATTCTAGAATATTAGAAAAATTCTAAATATACTCTTTAACTATTTTTTTTTAAAAAAAAACCAAAAAATCACCATTAAAAAGTAAAAACTAAGATAAAAACAGTTAAAATAAACAAATCAAAAATAAGTAAAGTATAATAATAATTGTAATATAGAAGGCTTGCAGCGAAATGAAATTCCCATAGAAAACCATAGTACACAAACAAAACACAAAAGGACTTCACTACTGGGATCGAA